>JBEKQO010000145.1:0-17847 GCA_049519635.1 Terriglobia bacterium
AATAAACTCTAAAAAACCTAATGAAGACTACGGGCGTGACATCTTTGTCCTGAGTCACTTCTACAAGCTGGGGCTGTAGGGCGGTGAAGCCTGGCGGCATCGCCTTGGTAGCACCTCGTCGCCAGTACTCCAGAAAATCGGGGAGGAACTGGCCAAGGAAAGATCTGTGCCTCCGGACGCGTTAAAATCGCAGCGGCCGGATCAAACCTGGCGAGACATGTCGGCGCATTTCGCGCCGTTGTCACCGCGAATCAAGCACTCGCCGAGGGGTCAATTTTTCGACATACAAAACCACGTCGAAAGACTGACGTGGTGACAGCACGAGAAATGAATCCATGTTTGCGATTAATGTCTTTGGCGCTGTTAACCATTTACCGGCGGGGGAAGACGGGGTGGCTGTTCGCAGGTCGAGGAGGAAGGGGGCGGTGCCAACCGCTCCGAGCGCGTCGTCCAGACTCTCAATGGGCTCGTGGACAGCCGGTGAGCTGTGCATCGTGTGACCCGCGCTCATGCCGATAATGACAAGGTCCTGGCCGAGCGCTGCTCGCAGATACTCTCCCACCGCGTTCGGTGGGTGCTCAAAAACGTCCCAAACACCGCCTTGCGTGGGGGCGCTTTTGACATGGGCATTGTGGGCGATGAAGAGGAGGCGTCCGGATGGACCTTCTCGATCCAACGCCCAGAGGACATTATCAGCCATGGCAGCGTCTCGGGCTTCCACGGCTCTCCAAGCCTCCGGGGGGATTTGGCCTGGACGAGCATCGGCGGGACTGACTCGAAAAACCTGATCGGCCTCGCGTGCTACGATGGCATTGCGATGCGCCCAGTCGTAGGCCGACTTCGAGGAGGCCGCGATGAGTTGCGGACGATTGCGCTCCAAGAGTCCAATAAGGTCTTCAATCAGTCCGGTAAGGGAATCATGTTCGGCCATGGAAAAACTGGGCGGCTTATTACCCGGCCCAGGCAGCCGCGCCAGATAGGGTTCCAGCTTCACGCGTAGCGGGGCGACGGCTTCCGGAACTGTTTCAGCCGCATAACCGAGAGCGGCGCGGATCGGAGTGGGCGAAGGGTAGGCATTGCCAAGCCCGCTTAAACCGAGATCGATGCCATAAAATCGCAGCTTATGAGCGTGACCAGAATCCGCATTATAGGCTCTTATCCAAAGAAGGAGTTCCTGATTTTCCGCGCTGGGGAGCTGGCCAATGGACGGGATGATCTCCGATTTTCCAGAGATAAACTCTGCGATGGCCCTTGAATCGGTGAAGCTGCTTTCAGTAGCGATCCCGGTGAAGCCCATCTGCTCGACAAGGAACTTGAAGAGGCGGTTGCGAAAGGCAAGCGGTTCGTGCATGCCGTGGGCCGGTTCTCCCAGGGCCACCACATGGGCCGGGCCAATGATTCGCGTTAGGGGTCGCAAATCATCGTGCTTTAGATCGCCCTCGACCGTGCGGATGGGCGTGGCGTTGCTCTTTGCCCAAGCGATAAAATCGCCCCGCGCGGAAGTTTCCTGAGCCAACGACAAGCTGGGCTCCGCCAGGAGTAAAGCGCTGATTAAACCCGAGAGAGTGACCATAACCAGAAAAGGACCTAGCTTTCGTACCATTTTCACCACCTTATGCTGTCTTCAGTAATAACGTTAGAAACTAGGAAAAGTTTCAATCCAGAATTTCCGTTTTCAGTTTTCGCCCTGCGCGAAAGCTACCCCCGTCCGCCTCTAACTTCAAGGCCCCGTCGGACTTTCAGTGCTTTGTGCTTCCACGGGCACTAGAACCGGCCGGTTTTGCCTCTCCCCAGAATCCCAAAACTCGAAACTGACCCTCCTTCGACCTCTGCCTCGGACACTTTTCCTGCCCCTGCCTCTCTCGCCGGCAAAATCTGCTCCGATCTGCGGTCCGCCTACCCGGCGGCCAAGTAGGCTCTTCTAATCGGCATTGGTATATTTGACGTGAGAAAACTCAGAGTGAATAAAGCGTTGACCAGGACGGCCGCTTGTCATTACCGTTGGTGTATCGCACATGAGAAAAGCGTGGTAGCGCAGGGCCCGCACTCCGGCCCTGCGGCTTTTCCACCGTGCCGTGGTTTTGACAGCGCAGTTAAAGTTGTGATGGTCTTATTCGAGGCAAGGTTAGAAAAACCAAGATGACCTAAGGTGTGGCGCAGAAAAGGTCCGCGCCGCTGGAAGAGCCGCAGGGCCGAACCACGGGCCCTGCGCTACTTTTGCCTTCGCGGTTGGCGCTGACATCGCATTTTGTGTCGGCGCCTTTCATGACGGTTAAGAAGCCAAAACACTCCGCGAATAGGACGCGATAACGGAGATGTGCCCGTGTTCGTGGCGCGCATACATACAAACCAATGTATGCGCCACCCGCGAAGAGACCCGTGGGCCATTGTGGCAACATCAGCAGGTAGCGCGGAGTTGGGCGCGCAGCGCACTACTCCGCGGCACTAAATGTGAAAAATATCACTGGGCTTCTTAACGAACAAGAACCAAGAACCGCGGAGTCATCCCGCCGGGAGCGGGATGACTCCGCGCTACCCTCTGGTTCGAGGCGGACCTAAACGACAGTTCCCCGCTACGCGCGCTGGGGGCCTCACATTTCTTACTACCCGTAGGAATTCGGTAACTTACGGTACCGACGGTGGCCGGCAAGTTGCTAGGCTCTTAGGTGGAGATTGCCGTCGTAGTGAAATCGCGCACCTAGGGGCGCGAGAAGCGCCGCCCGGTTGCGGTCGAGGCAGCAAGAGAATTGCCGCTCACAAGTTTACTGATGAAGATTGAAGGTCCATCCCGCACGTTCTTCGGTTGGGGCGAAGGTCTGGAGGCCGACAATCCGCGTGCCGCACTGATGACCCGAGGAGAAGAGCCAAGCCTGCGCCGCATGCGGCAGACGGACAATGTGTCTATGAAAATCGCTCCGAGAGCGTGCAGCCGGAGAAATATGCAAAATGAAGGTCGACTCCGATAAGTTGCTGAAAACAAATGGCGAATAAAACGACAAAATGTCGGAAGCCGATGAGTTGATGAAAACACATGACTTAACAAAACTGCCGATGAGTTATTCAAAATGCAGGAGTTAGGCTGATTTAAAACCCCCCGAAAGCGCACAAAACACCTCAAATCCCACCTTGGCCGATAACTTGAACAAGACAAATGGCTTACATGACAGGCATTCAGCCTATCCCGATGAGTTAATGAAAACGAAGGGCTTACGAGAGATGGCAAGCACCAGGTGCGGGACACGTACCAGGGCTAGGTGCTGGGTGCCAGGTACTAGTCCCAGGGATGTTCACTAAAATTGACGGTTTTCCATTCTCCCCCATCACCCCCGCCCGCAAAACGTGGCGCTCGGGCCGCCTTGAAGTTCCCCCTCTCCCCCAAGGGGGCGAGGGAAGTGAATTTGGATTGCCACCCACGTCGACGCGACGACATATCTTGAGGAAACACTTGATGCGCCGAACCCCTTCGCGAAACACTTCTGAAGGCAATGACCAGTGACGCGCGTCCAACGACAAGGAAAAGTCCGAGGAGGAACGCGGATTCGACGGCCAACCCCTGCGTGACACACTTCCCCATATCGGCTATCGGCTGTTTCGGCTGAGAAGATAAATCGATGTGCCGACTTCGAAAACCACAAATCGCAAAAGGCAGGCAGAGCGAGATCCTTCGCGGCTGCTCAGGATGACAGTGCAGCGGGCGGCGGATTCGTGGCCCACCCCGGTTTTCACTTTTGACTTTTGCGTTTTGCGTTTTGACTTGTTCTTGCCCCACTGACACACTTAAGGATGGCAGCGATGCGACCATGGCGGAACCGGCTTTTACTTTTGATTTTTGCGCTTTGCGTTTTGACTTGTTCTTGGCCCCCCATGGCACGCGAAGGATGACAGCGATGGCGCATAGGGGCACCGGTTTTCAGTTTTGACCTTTGCGTTTTGCACTTTGCGCTTTGACTTGTACTTGCCCCCTGACACGCGAAGGATGACAGCGATGCGACCATGGCGGAACTGCAGGCGGCACCGGTTTTCACTATTGACTTTTGCCTTTTGCCCCTTGCATTTTGACCTGCTCTCCCCCCCGGCACACGAAGGTTGTCAGCGAAGCAGATTATGTCGGAAGGGGCTAAAACGGGCAGCGCCGATGAACAATCCCCCGCGTGAAACACTTCCCCGTATCGGCTATCGGCAGTGTCAGTTGAGAAGATGAACCAATTTGCTGACTTCGAAAATCGCTAATCGCCAATCTCAAATCCTCCGCTGGCCCGATTTCGCGATTTCTCACTGGATCTTTTAGCGCTTCTTTGCCTTAGTGCCGGAAAGGGGCTTGGAAGGATGCTTTGGTGCAGCGGTCGACTTGGCCACTGCCGCCGGCTCCGCCACGGGTTTCGCAGCACCAGTCTTTGCCCCGCCCTTAGCGCCGGGCTTTACGGGCGCGGCAAGCGGCGCGGCGTTGGGAGCAGCCGCGGCGGCCTCCCTGCCCTGGTGAGAAGGTGATGATGGCGGCGCGCCGACCGATTCCCTCCCCTTCTTGCGAGGACGGCCGGAGGGGGCTTGGGGGGGTGTCTCCTTGCCCTTCTTGGGCGGGGGGGGAGGAGGCGGAGGTGGTGGTTCTTTGATGCCGGCTAACTGGCGCATCTCCTTCATGAGCTGCGGGTGGGATTTGATTTTTCCGTCCAATTGCAAGGCGAAGATTGAGGAGAGAATGCGATCGAATTCCGGGCCGGCCAGAATTCCTAAGGACTGCAATTCCGCGCGTGGTAGGCGGGACTGAATCTCCGGGAACTTGAACAGAAAGCTCTTAATGCGGTTCTGTATTTTGGCGCTCTTGGTGTTAGCCAGGAGGTACAGCAGCAGCGGCTGGGGCTGCGGTGACAGGAGGGTGTAAACCTGGCTGGGGACGTCGGCTTTGGCGCTGCTCAGCACCCGCTCCAATTTCTTGGCGTCGTGCTCGAGGCCGAGAGCCAGCTTGATAGCCTTACTTTCTCCAATGATCTTTTTGCCCAGGCGCACTTTCTGTTCCCCTCCCAGTTTCTCCACCAGGCAGTGGAAATTCAGCAGGAAGGGATCAACGGCGGGAGCGTTCTGCAGCACGTTCCGAATGCGGGCAAAACGGTCGTAGGGCAGTTGCACCGAGGCAAGGTTCTTATCCAGGCCACCGAGGAGCTTCCGGTCGGAGAGCACTTTAAAAACGCGTCCGGGATGATCCTCATGCAAAATGGCGGCCAACTCTCGCGCCTGCTGGTTGGCATCCAATCGTTCCCACGAGCCTTCTTCCAACGCCGCGTCGAGCCAGCGCTGGGTGCGTTCATCCGGCTTATAATCGAGCCGCATTCCTAGCCGCAGCAAGCGATAGATGCGGGAGGGGTCATCAAGAAAGCCGTGAGATTGAAGGGCGCGAAGTTCGTGCCGCTCGATATCGCCCGCGCCATTGGTGGGGTCGAGCAGCAAGCCGCGGGAATTAGGGTGCAAGGAAACGGCCATGGCGTTGATCGACAAATCGCGGCGCTTCAAGTCCTCAAAGACCATGGCGGGGCGAACCTCCGGCCGCTGCCCGGGTCGCGAGTACAATTCTTCCCGGCACATGGCCAGCTCGGCGCGCACGCCATTGGCAAAAAACAGCTCGGAGGCATTCAGGTGTTCAAAATGGTTTTGGTATTCCAGCGCCAAGGGAGAGTCACCGCCAAGCCCCCGCGCGCCGCGGCTGGAGGTCAAAGAATCGGCGCTGGGTATGGCACGGAGGATCCGTTGGGGTTGCCCCTCGACGATAAAGTCGAGGTCGCGCACGACTTGCTGGCCGTGGGTGAGGTCGCGCACAGCGCCACCCACCAGGTAAAGGTTCTGTCCCTGCTCGGCCGCCAAGCGGCTGATCAGGGAAAGCACCGCATACTGTTCCGGGGAGAGCCGGCTTTCCATCAGGAAGTTGTAGTCGCTCATGGCATTCGGCTTCCAGCGTTCTCCCGGGCCTCAGCTTCAGGCTCGAGGATGATGGGATTGATATACTTGCTTCAAGCGATCCTTCATCACGTGCGTGTAAATCTGGGTCGTGGAGATGTCACTGTGGCCCAACATCAGTTGAATGGATCGCAAATCGGCGCCCCGCTCGAGCAAGTGCGTGGCAAATGAATGTCGTACGAGGTGCGGGGTGAGCCCCGTCGCCATCCCCGCGCGCCGGCCATAAGCCGCCAGGATTTTCCAAAAGCCCACGCGCGAAAGCACTCCACCTCTCCGGTTCAGGAAAAGCCAAGGCGGGTTGCGCTTCCCAGCCAGGACAGCGCGGCCGGTAAGAAGGTAGGCCTCCACGGCGCGCAGCGCGGATTTTCCCACCGGGATCAGGCGTTCCTTGTTACCTTTTCCGAGGCAGCGAATGATACCCAGGCCCAAATCGAGATCCGTAATGCCAACGTGCACAAGCTCCGAAACTCGCATTCCTGTGGCGTAAAGCAGTTCCAGCATGGCCTTGTCGCGAACCCCGAGCGGCTTCGAGACATCCGGCTGCGCGAGCATCTGGTCAACCTCGACTGGCGTCAGATACTTGGGCAACGACTGGCCAAGCTTAGGGGCCTCGACTTCCGCCGTGGGATCTCCCGCCAGGCGGCCTTCGCGCACCAGAAAACGGAACAAGTTACGCAAGGAGACCAAATGCCGTGCCACCGAACGAGCTCCCAGGTCCCGATTGTAGAGTTCCTTGAGAAAGGCCCGGATGTCGTCGCGATCAACTGCCGACGGCGATTTTCCCAGGCGCTGAAGAAAAGCCGAGAATTCCGCGAGGTCGCGGCGATAACTCAAGATGCTATTGGCCGCCAACCCCTTCTCGACACGCGCAAAGTCCAGAAAAAGCTGCACTTCCGGGATAAGGGCGGCATGGGACGAGACAGGGGGAGGGGTATTCATTTTCTCTGAGGACCCCGCGACAGACCGAGGCACACCGGCAGGATTGTCGCGTGGATGCGCTCGACAGAGGTAGTCGCAACTCGGCATTCTGGCCATACTGGAACGAATCGTCAATTCAGTACTATGCAAGAGCCGGTGAGCGATAAGAAGCAGTCCTTTCCAGCCGGGCGAGGGGGGCAATGCTCTTTCCCCCCGCTTATCATTAAGGCTTGTTTTTTCAAGCAATTAGGAGCTCTTTCCAAAGGATATGCCCCAACTCGACGTTGAAATGCTTGACAGACCCGACCCGCGCCCTATACTAGCACAAGCTATTTTCAGTGGCCAAGTAGCAATTAACAAAAGATGGCATTGGGATAAAGAAATATTCGTGAAAAACGACCCCTCCTCAACCCGGAAACGCGTGGTCATTCGGAAGCTCGATAAAGGGCTCATCAAGGGTTTTCTCGACCCCAACGGCTATCTGGCGAGTGAAATCGAGGTTCTGGACCGCGAAGGGCGGCTGATTCACATCCCGATGTCCGCGGTTAAAGGCGTATTCTTCGTCCGGGACTTTGACGGCAACCCGGACCGCGCCGAGCGGAAAGTCTTTCGCAGTCGTCCCAGGCTGGCGGGGTTATGGGTGCGAATGACGTTCAAAGACAGCGAAGTTCTGGAAGCGCTCCTTCCCAACAAGCTTTTGGAAACTGATCCGCTGGGTTTCCTGGTAACTCCCCCGGATGTCTACTCGAACAACCTCCGGATCTTCATTCCCAGGACTGCGCTGAACGAAATGGAGGTCCTCGGCGTGATATCGGACGGGGTGATCAAGCGGATGTCCCAGCGCGCCGCCCAAGCGCGGGCCACCGCCACGGGCGAGCAACAGTTTGGCCTTTTTGCGGAAACGAATCCTCCGCCAAAGAAATAGCAGTCCGGGGCTGAACCGGCAGATGAAAATACGATGGTTACTCCCCGGCGCCGGGGCAGACGGCGATTGCGGTTCAGTCCTGCCAGCTTGTCATGGTGGTGGAGCGGTGGCCTGCACGGGGGGCAATGCCAGCCGTTGATGGATGGCGTAAAGGACGAGTTCCAGCCGGTCGGAAACCCCGACCTTATCGTAGATGGTGCGGAGATGGTTCTTTACGGTCTGCTCAGAAATGGAAAGGTGAGTGCTGATTTCCCGGTTACGCCAGCCCAGCATCAAGTAGCTGATGATGACCTTCTCCCGGCGGGTTAGGGTATCAACAGGGCGGGGTGGATTATCAGGGCGCGCCTCGAGGAGCTTGGCCATGGTGGAAATGTGCCGATTGGGAATCCACTTTTCCCCTTCGGCAACACGCCGGGCGCACTTAACGAAGAGTTGCGGGTCGACCGTTTTCAGAATCATGCCGGCTGCGCCGCTGCGAACATGGCGCATAGCTGACTCATCCGATGATATGGAAGCGGTGGCGACAACCTTACATTCAGGAACCACTTCGAGCAATGCGGAGATCAGGTTGCTGCCGCTCTCGGCGAGGATTTCCTCCTGGACAAAAGCCAAGTCAGGCCGAAAGGTTTCCGCCCGCGCCAACACCTCAGTGGCATTTTCGGCTTCGGCCACGACGCGGAGATCATCCTCTACGGCGAACAGCTTCTTGAGGCCCAGCCTGAAAATGCCCTCTCGGTCAGCCACGAGGACGCGTATTTTTCCCTTTAAACGCCGGGCTGTTCCCATTCGTTGATCCCGCATCAATCGCTTTGGGCGAGCTCCTTTGAGAGCCCTCCCCACTAAATAATAACTGCGATCATAGTCTGCGTGGAATGTTTTTTGCGAGAAATTTTGGGTGGCCGGGAGTGCTAATCAGTTGCTTCTGGGGGTACGCTTGCTCCCAGACCCAGTCCGAGGCGCGGGACGCAGTTCGTACTCATCGATGACCGCTCCCAGCCCTTGAACCTGCCCGCGCTGGTTCCATCTTACGACTCGTCCCTGACACAAAAGCTCCAGTGGAACTTGAGTCACCTCAGGGGGAAGCACCACCTTGATGGTGACGGAGGTTTCCCGGTGCAGGCGGATGGGAATTTCGATGAATAATCCGCTGCCGCTGATGTTGCCGGTTTTGCCCCGGGCTTGCTTAAGCCCGCCGGCGCGGCTTTTCCATTGGATTTCGACCGGAAGCTCCATCGGAAGTCTCTGACTTGTGCGGCGCTGATTCATTCTTTTCCTAACTCCCCAGGACGGGTCTAGTCGAGAAGCTTAGCCTGTTTCCAGCCGCCTCGCAAGTGTTGGCGGGGGTGACGGAAGTGACCTTCTCCCTGCGCGGGCGAAAAAGGCGCACACCGGGGTGGCGGGAATGGCGCTCCCTTGAGGGTTCACCCCGGTATGCGCTCCGACTGCCACTACCAAAGAGCCCATCCCCCAAATAGCACGGGGGCGGCATTCTTATAGGTGACTGGAAGCCATGCACCCGCTGCTGCAAGGCTGATCCAGCTCCTTTTGCCTTACCCACCACTACAGAGGTAAGGAACTGTTGAATCGAATCTACTCGATTGGCCTACCTCATCCAAGGTCACGGCCGTACCAGTACCTTTGTACCAGAAGTAGATGTCAGGAGACAGACGTCAGGAGACAGGAGTCAGAAGTTAGAAGTCACGAGAAGGAATTCAGGAGCAGGGTTTAATTCACTTCGAGCCTAAACCCGGACTTCTCACCACGGTTGGATGCTGTTGGAAGGGCGGGGCTTTAGCCCCGCCGAAATCGCGACTCCCACCCTCAATTCGTCCCGCACCCCGCGCAGCTTGCGGCTGCAAGCTGCGCGGGGTGCGGGACTTGGAAATAATCAGGATGGCCTTGCAACGGCGGGGCTAAAGCCCCGCCCTTCCAGACCCGGGGTGAGAAATCCAGCCTAAATCCCGAATCGCTGAATTCTGATTCTTGCTCTGATGACCACTGGCTCCTGTCTCCTTCCTTCTGTGTTACGCTTGCTCTTGTATTAGACGGCGAAATCAGTAGTCAGGAGTCAGAAGCCAGGTTGCAAGAGTTAGAACTCGATTCGAGGCTAAATCCTGAATTCCGGCTCCTGACTCCTGACTTCGGTCATAGGGAGATCATCATGAAACTCGGCGAACTTGCAGCCCGGCTTGAAAGCCTATTGGAGGGCCCGGAGGATCTGGAAATCACCGGGGTGGCGGGAATGGACGAAGCGAATGCCGGCGAAATCACTTTCCTTTCCAACCCCAAATACCTCTCGAAGCTGCACTCCACGCGCGCCGGTGCGATTATTGCCGGCCCGGACGTGGACACGTTGGGCAAACCTGTGCTGCGCTCCGCCGACCCTTACATGTCGTTTGCTCTGGCGCTCGAGGTTTTCTATCCACCCCAGAGACCACCGGCGGGAATTCATCCTACGGCCGTCATTGCCCCTGACGCCAAGCTGGGACGCAATCCCTCCATCGGCCCCTATGCGGTCATTGAGGCCGGCGCTGAGTTGGGTGACGATTGCGTGCTCAAGAGCTTCGTTATGATTTATCCGGGAGCGAAAATCGGCCATCGTTTCTTCGCTCACTCGCACTCTGTGGTGCGAGAGAGGGTCCGCATCGGCGACGACGTGATCCTTCAGAACGGCGTAGTGATTGGCGGCGACGGCTTCGGTTTCGCGCCGCGCCCCGATGGGACGTATTACAAGATCGTGCAAGCCGGCATCGTCGTGGTTGAAGACGGGGTGGAAGTCCAGTCCAACAGTTGCATTGACCGCGCCGCCGTAGGTGAGACGCGCCTGCGCCGCGGTGTGAAGGTTGACAACCTTGTACAGGTCGCGCACGGCTGCGATATTGGCGAGAATTCCCTGCTGTGCAGCCAGGTGGGAATCGCCGGCAGCGCCACGCTTGGGCGTAACGTGATCCTGACCGGACAGGTCGGCGTGGCCGGGCACTTAACCATCGGCGACCACGTGATCGCGACACCCCAGACCGGCGTGCCGAACGACGTCCGGCCCAATACGACAATTTCCGGTTCCCCCGCCGTCGACCACGAGGTGTGGCTGAAAGCCTCGGCAGTCTTTCGGCGTCTGCCGGAAATGTTCGCAGCCTACCGCAAGATGAAAGCTCTTCTCGAAAAGGAGAAGCCCTGACTGGGAATTCTCACCGCGCTTGGAAGCCCTCAGGGATTAGCCGGAAGGCGGGCGCTTCAGAGCTTTCGGAAAAGCCCTTGCGTGCTGTCATCCTGAGCCCGTTCGCTGTCATTCTGAGCGCAGCGAAGAATCTCGCTGTGCCGCTCAGGGTAAACTACGCGAAGAATCTCGCTCTGAGTATATTCAAGGCAATGCGAGATTCTTCGTCGCTTGCGGCTCCTCAGAATGACAGTGCCGGCGAGTTTTCTCGAAGCCTGTTCAGCCCCGCCCTCCCAAACCCGGGGGGTAATTCGGCTCACCGAGGGATACCGAAACCCTTTTCCCCAGCAGTCATAGATCGCGCTGCAAGATCCAAGCACGCCATTACGGGAGGATTGCTGACTCATGACGGTCAAAGTAAAAGTTACGAAGTTACACCCGGCGGCTCTCCTTCCGAACTATGCGCACCGAGGTCCCTTCGGCGATTTGGCTGCCGATGTGTCCGCATTGGAGCCGGCAGAATTACCGCCCGGCGAAATCAAGGCTCTTCGCACCGGTCTCGCCTTCGAGTTTCCCCCGGAATTTGGCGCACTCGTCGAGGACCGTTCCGGTTTGGCTTTGAAAGGAATCTGCACGCTGGCCGGGGTGATCGATCCCGGCTATCGGGGAGAGTTGAAAGTCGTTCTGATCAACCTGGGCAAAGAACCTTTTCAAGTAAAAGCCGGAGATCGCATTGCTCAATTGCGGATCGTACGGCGCGTGGAAGCAGAGTTCACCGAGGTCGATTCCGTATCCACAACAGAACGCGACGCGGGCGGGTTTGGAAGCACAGGAAGGTAAAGACCGCCCATTCTCGACATTCCTTTTAGCCCTACTTCTGTTCACATATGACGGTTTAAGGAAAATATTCATCAAATTGTTCCCGCGAGACCCCCTCACCCCCACTTTTTGCGGGTCGTGGGGGTGAGGGGATCGGATATGGGGAACGTTCAGATTAAGTGAACGCCATTGGGGCTAGGGTTCCTCGGCGACCGTCTCCGATTCCTTCGCCGGTCTTTCATCCGGATCGAGGCCCTCCAGGATGGCTTGGCGGGTCAAGGCGATGAGTTCCCGCCTTTTCTCTAGGGTGTAATTCTCAGCGGAAATAGGATCGTGAATGGTGATGCGGACCCGGCCGGGACGAATCACAAATTGGCCTTTCGGCATGATCTTGCGAGCGCCCGAAGCCGAGATCGGAACGATGAGCGCGCCGGCTTTAATGGCCATGACGAACAGGCCTTTCTTAAACGTCTGAAGGCGGCCATCAGGACTGCGCGTGCCTTCTGGAAACGCCAGAAAGGAATTCCCCGCTTTCAGCGAGGCCACCGCGCGTTCGACCGCGGCGATAGACCTCTCGCGGCTCTTGCGATCGACAGGAATGAAACCGCGATAAACCATGGCCGGTCCCAAAACCGGCACGCGGAAAAACTCCTGTTTGGCCATCACCAGAACCGGCGGGAGGATGGAAATCACCGCCGGTGGATCACAGTTGCTCTGATGGTTGGGCATGTAAATGGCGGCGCGTCCGAGCGGAATTTTTTCCAATCCGTGCACCTCCAGGCGGACACCGGAAAGCCATAGCGCCAACCGGGCTCCCGTGATGCCTACCTGATAAAGCCTGTCGGTGTTCTTCGTCAGCCAGGCGTGAATCAAAAACGGCAAGCCGACGGCAAAGAGATAAACAAAAGTGGCGAACGTAACAAAGAGCGCGCGGATCATCGTTTTCCCGTGGATGAATGGGTTACGCCTTCCAGCCAACCTTCGCGCACCCGCAATGAGTCGGTGCTGGCCTGCGGGGCTTCCTCAATTTGCATCGAGATTTGCGGGTTCACGCCGATCCGGAATTTGAGGTTGTGGGTTTCGCCCTGCCGCGCGATCCGGAGCTCCACCGCCTGGCCGGGCCGCCACAGAGGCAAAGAGGGATTGGGAGCTGCGGGCAGCAGATTTCCATCCGCCATCACCACGACATCTCCCGCCTGTAATCCGGCGCGCTCCGCATCGCTTCCGGTGTCGACAGAATCCACTTGCAGCATCCCGCCGGCATTCCGTGAGGCGGAGAAGCCCTGCACGGGTAATTCCTCCGTATGTGTTGCAAGTTGCAAACCGGCATATCCGAAGTAAGTGGGGTAATCGAGGTCCTGTGTTCCCTGCACGGAGTCCCTCCAGAATCGCTCCGTGTCAAACGCGGGCGCCAGTCGGGCGATAATGGAGATGATGTCCGCGAGAGTGTAAAAGCGGCCGCGGCCCGCAAAATCCTGATTGAGGCGGCGCATCACGTCATCCAGACCCGCCTGGTTTTGGCTGGCGTGCCGGATTCCCAAATCCAGCATGTAGCCGAGCAATTCCCCCTTGTTGTAGTACGAAATGCTGCGGTCGGAACGATTGTACTCGGGGTATTTCTCCAGCCACGCTTCCCGGCCCGCCATCTCGGCACTCTGGAAGCGGCGTGCGCTGTGCTCTTGCAACACCTCGATGGCCCCGGCGACGCGCGCATAAAACGTCTCACGATCGGTAAGGTCCGCGCGCAGCAACGCCAACTGGGCATAGGTGCTGGTTACGCCCTCGCAGAGCCACAAATCCCGCGTGTCATTCCCGTTGATGTAGTCCACGGGTTCAAGCGACTGGGGCCGGATCCGTTTAACGTTCCAGGCGTGGAAGAACTCGTGGGCCGCAACGCTTTCCAGGTTGCCTTCGTTGTCACGAAGGGCGGAAGCGGGGATGGCAATGGCCGTTCCATCGTGATGTTCCATGCCGCCGGTCGAGCCGCCCTCGCGCGGAAAATGCAGGATAAAGGTGTAGCGGTGGAAGGGCAGGTCCTGCATCAGCCTGGTTTCTTCCGCCGTGATCTTCTGCAGGGAGTCCAGAATGCGGCCGGAGGAATAATCGGCGTGATCCGCATCGATGATCACGCGAATGGTCGCACGCTTCACTTCCGCCGCGGATGCACCCTCAGGAATCAAATCCTGCGGGTAGGAGAATTCCTCAAAATGACCCGCCTCGGCGGGGCTATCGACCAGTGCGTCGTAATTCGCGGCTTGAAACTCATCGCCTTCGGCTTCCAGGAGCGTCGCCAATTTCCAACCGGCAGGAAGCTGGAACTTGACTTGCACCGGCCGCTGGCGCTCGCGGGGCAGATAAAAAAGAACCATCGCCAAATTCAGGAAGGAATGATCATCATCCAACATGCTGTCAAATGGGCCCTCAACGTTGGCATAAACTGAGTAGTGGAAGGCGAGGTCGTTGCAGGGTCGGTTTGGCCCGCGCCAGGTGTTGAGATCCTCACGCTTCAAATCAGCGGGTTGGCCATCACAATCGCCTTTCATGTCTTCCACGTTTTTCACGAAGTCGCGGATCTGGTAAAGGCAGTTCCAGGTAGGGATCTGAATTTCCGTGCCTGCGCTCGCACCGGGAATGTTCAACGTGACTTGCACCAAATGTGTTTCCGGAACCCTCAAATCCACCACATAATGAATCGGCTGGGCCGCTTCGGCGGCGCAGGGGATTAAGGAAAACAAGACGACAAGCAGACAAAGACAATCCGAATCCATGGCCCGTGCCAACGGCCATGGGGGAACGGAATAAGATTGTCCCTGCGGGCTCAGGCGATCAGCGTGGCTAACAGTGGAATGGTCGGGACGCAAGTTAGTTTTGGCTGTTACGAGCAGCGAGCGCGAACTGAATTCCCGGAAACTAGACATTCATGACTCGCCACACCTTGGTTTCGATTCTCAGCCGCGCGCCAATAACTATAACACCACGCGGCTTCGGGACAATTCCCCAATCTTCGGAAATCCAAGTGGCCTAATGCGCGGCCCCACCGCGCCCATTCGCTGTCATCCTGAGCAGCAGCGAAGGATATCGCACTGCCCGGCTATTCTGTCAACTCAGATCGTCGGGCACGGGGAACTCTCCTAAGCCGGATTTCTCACGACGGGCCAGGAAGGACGGGGCTTCACATGCTGCGGAAAAACCCACTGGTACTTTTGTGATCAACGCCACCCCTGTTCAGAACCACCCTTCCAGCGGCGTCCAAACATGGTGAGAACTCCGGGTTAGGCCGGTGGCTCGGAGCGCTGCCGGAATTTCCAATAATACAATCCGGCCCCCAGCAGAATCGTCAGCAGGCCGAGTGCCGACTCCTTGGGTCGCAGCGCGGCCGTGTAAAGAAGCATCCAGATGCTTGCCACGATAAAGAGGCCGGGAACCACTGGATAACACCAGTTCACCACCCAGAGTTTCTTCCATCCCTCCCGCCGGCGGAGACGAATCATCCCTGTCACCGCCAAGGCGGCAAAGAAAATCAGGCCGAAGCCGATGTAATAAACCAGGCTCTCAAACGTCCCGGTCAAAATCATCAGGACGGCTGCCAAGGATTGATAGATGATGGCGTACACCGGCGTTCCCCATTTCGGATGGATCCGCGCCGCCGTGGGGAAAAAGCGGCCGTCAATGGCCATGGCGAAATAAACTCGTGGCCCGGCAATGACCATGGCGCTTACACAGGAGAGTAATCCCACCGACATGATGGCGCTGAAGAAGTTTCCTCCCCGCAGCCCGAAAAGCGCTCTGGCGGAGGCTTCACCGATCGCCACGACGCCCTTCATCGATTCGAGGGGCAGCGCATAGATGAACGCCACATTTAACATCAAATAAAAGGCCGCGACGGTGAGAGTCCCCACCACCAGCGAAGCGGGAATCGTCCGCTCCGGCGTTTTCATTTCACCGGAAACGTAGGTGGCTGCGTTCCAGCCGCTGTATGCGAACATCACAAAGATCAGTGACACCGCAAACTGCGCGGACAATCCATGGGTAGAGGTTCGAAATGCCCCTTGCGAAAAATGAGCTAGACTCCCGTGGCCAAGGGCAAACGCGAACCCAAGAAATAGCAGTAGCACGCCGAGCTTGAGCCCGGTCAGGAGGTTTTGGACCTTGGCCGCCCGTCGCAGCCCAACGACATTGATCGCTGAAAAACCCACAACAATTCCCACCGCTAACCATTGCCCGTGCCCGGTATGAAACAATCCCAGCGAGTTTCCGGAATTGGCAGCCGGTCCCGTAACCGAAAACGAGGGGAAAAAATGGGCGAAATACTCCGAGAATGCGAGGGCCGCCGCGGCAATCGGCGCGGAAAATCCCGCGAAGAAGGAAATCCACCCGCTGAGAAAGCCCCAGACCGGTCCCCACGCCTCGCGCAGGAAAATGTACTCGCCGCCTGACTCCGGCAGGTTTACACCCATCTCTGCGTAACAAAGGCAACCGGCGACAGCGACGATGGCCCCGACCACCCATATCCCCAAAACCAGCGAGGGGCGCCCCAAATCACCGGCCAGAAACCCGGTGGTGGTAAAGATGCCGGTGCCAATCATGTTGGCGATCACGATGGCGGTGGCGTGGGTGAATTCCAGTTCTCGTCGTAATGGCGGCTGAGCCACGCTGGGGTTCTCCGATGGGATTGATCGCGATTGCACACGCGGAAGTCGGAACTGAGCCACAAGCCACGCGCGAATGCGTCTGTCTCAGCCTAGGGTGGAACCGTGGGAAGTGCAAGAGGGTTTATAACCTCAAGACTGTTCATTTGAGGGGTTCCAGGAAATTAATGAGGATTTCGTTGGTGGGCCCCCCACGTTTTGCAAGTCGTGGGGGTAAGGGGGGCCGGACAGGGCACAGTCTCGTTGAGAAAGCTCAGGTGAACAGCCTTGATCTTTAACCTTAATTTTCAGCTTTTTTCCCACCTCGACAACATCCCAAGAGGCCGGTAGAATCATGTCATGCGGAAAATAACTCATTGCTTCTCCCTTCCCCGAATTTCGGCAGGATTCGTCCTGTTGGTAGCAGCACTGCTTCTTCTTGTGTCGGGGCAATCGAGTCATGCTCAGGGTTCGACACCATCAGGACAAGGGCTTGCCGGCACTACCCTGATAAAGCAGGTCCCCTATGTGCCAACGCCCCAGGACATTGTCGAAAAAATGCTGGAGCTGGCCAAGGTCACACCGGACGATGTAGTTTATGATTTGGGATCGGGAGACGGGCGCATCGTCGTTACCGCCGCCCAGAAATATGGTGCGCACGCAGTGGGCGTAGAAATCAATCCTGACCTCTACCGTCAGTCGAGCGACCGCATCAAGGAATTAGGCCTGGACGATAAGGCCCACATTATTTGTGAAGATATGTTCGATGTGAGCGTGCATCGGGCCACGGTGGTGATGCTCTATCTCCTGACCTCATTTAACGAAAAACTGCGGCCCAAGCTGGAAAGAGAGCTGCGTCCCGGAACGCGGATTGTTTGTCACGATTTTCACATACCCGGATGGGATCCCGATAAAGTGGTCGATGTGGTTTCCAAGAACGGTCTTCCCCACAAGCTCTATCTCTACATTCGCCCGTGACTTCCCGTTGGCGGCTTAGCCAGCTCCGGAACAACTCGTAGTCGCTATCATTCTGGGCATTGAAAGCACTGGAACGCTCTCCGCAAGTTCTTACGTCGCAAGTCAGGTTTTCGTGGCCGCCGTGTAAAGATAATTCCCGTTCATCACCCTTGCGGCGGGACCGGTGAGTGTAACCTCCCCATTTTGCGGCCAGGCCACCTCCAGCGTGCCGGCCTCCGTCCGGACACGCACCAGGCGGTCCGTGAGACCATTGAGAATGGCGGCCACGGTGGCGCCGCAGGAACCCGTCCCCGACGACATCGTGTGGCCAACTCCCCGCTCCCAAAATCTCACTTCAATTTCGTCCTTGGAGAGCAGGCGGACGAACTCCACATTGGTGCGGTTGGGGAAGTGTTCATTTCGCTCGATCTCCTGGCCCAGCCGCAGCCAATCGACCGTTTCGAAATCCGGCACGAACACGCTGCAATGGGGATTCC
>JBEKQO010000146.1:0-17808 GCA_049519635.1 Terriglobia bacterium
CCAGTGGAAACTCCACCACGCCGCCCGCCTCGCCATCCTGAATCAACAAAACCTCGCCGCCCCAGACAACCCCGCCTGCCCTGCACTTGAGTAGACCCTGTGGCTCACGTATCGCTCACGAAATATACGTTCGCAGATATGAAGCCGTACAAGGCGAACTCGCCGTTGCTGCCTTCGGGACTTCTTGGACCCGTGCGCCTTTATTCCCGTGCCGCCGCGCGTTAAATGGCAACGGGCCCTCAGGGGCGTCGGTACGGCGAAGATTCGGCGGATAGAAATGCGCAAGCAAGCGTTCGAGCGACGCGATATGCCCGCTTGCTTGACACAGCTAGTCGCTCGAACTCGCATAAGTCGTTTCAATGATGGCTTTCTGCATGGCCCAGAAGTTTTCCATCGGCGTGTCCAGTTGCACATGGTGAGTGGGGGCTAGGATCAGGCCGCCATTCCTTCCCATCGTTTTCAACCTTTCCTCGACCTCCTGGCGAACCTCTTCGGGCGTTCCAAAGGGCAGAGTATGCTGCTCATCGATGGATCCCCAAAAACAAAGATTCTTTCCAAATTGCCGTTTGATCTCGGCAGGGTCCATGGAGGCGGGCTGAATGGGGTTCAGGACATCCACGCCGATTTCGATCAGTTCGGGAATAATCGGTGTAATCCGACCGTCGGAGTGGTAGGCGATTTTCACATGCGGGTTGATGGCTTTCAGCTCGGCAATGAAATTGGCCATGCGCGGCTTAAGAAACTTGCGCCAACAGGCAGGGGAGATGATCATGGCGTTTTGCCCGCCCACATCGTCACCCGTCCAGACCATGTCGACGCCCATCTGCACAAGGCGCTTGGCCGCGGTCAAATGGTAATGGTAGGGAATGTCGAGAATCCTCTCCGCGATCTCGGGATTGAGCGCGAAGTCCATCAGGGTTTGTTCCAGCCCACGCAAGGCCCAGGCGCATTCAAAGATGGTCGTCACGGTGACGCCCACAATCCAGAATTCATCCTGGAAGTCCCGCAGAGTCCGCGCGGCATCCTCGTAGAGTTCGGGGCGAGTGGGGTCGGGGGGACGGTAAGTATCAAGCGCCGCATCCTCAGCGAGGGGGTGCGTGGCCATCTCCGTGTAGCTCCCCCTGCCGAAGCGGGTGGTGTACTCACATTGCTTCCACCCAATCCCCCACTCGTCCGTGTAATTGCCCGCTTCCTGGTAGTAGCAATTCGCCCAGCCAATCGATGTCATGAGCATATCTTCACCAAGAGTGCGCTCCAGCTCATATGTGTTTCCCCCGCCGAGCGGGTTGTGCGCCTCGCCATCCTGCTTCAGCATGTCCAGGCGGAGCCGGGAGGCAAACTCCGGAGTGAAGCTAATCTGCATCGGACACCTGTCCGCTTGCTCGTGATTGAGCGCCATAAGAACTCTGTCCCTGTGCTTCATCGCCAATCCCTTCCTTGCCGCAACCAAGGCGGCGTGAAATCCGCAAGTAATGTGCCCCATGGTTCGTGTCTCAGTTTGATGTAGAGGCGGCTTTATGCCGCCATTTGGCAAGGTGAACTCGCCGCTACATCATCAAACTGAGACACTGCGGACCCCTGTTCATCGCGTGGGGAACGGACAAGCAAATTCGTAGCTTCCTGAGTCGACATCGTACACCGAAGCATCGTTCTCCACGCGCAGGAACTTGACACCCTCCGAGTGGCCGGCGGGTTTGCCGCTTTCGCGCACGGTTTCGGCGTCTTTCGCCGGCACGAAGACGGTGGCCGTGGCATTGGGCGGCACCACAATCTTCCAATGAAACTCCCCTTCCCGGATCTGCCAACTGCTGGCGATCTTACCCTGGGGCGAATCGAGCGAGGCTTTGGCGAAGGTTAGCCCGGGGATCACCCGAGGATGCATCAGGATGTTCTTGAAACCGGGGTGCTCCGGATCGTAGGTGATGCCTGCCAGGCTTTGATAGAACCACGCCTCAACGTCGCCGGTCTGAATCAGCAGGGCTTCGCTATTCATGCCGGGGTCGCGCGTGTCCATATCATAGCGCTCCCAAATGGTCGTGGCACCCTTGGCGATCATATAACCCCAACTCGGCCGCTCCGTGCGCGTGGCGATGGTAAGCGCCACATCGGCGTGTCCCGTTTCCGTAAGCACTTCCAAAAGCCACTGCATTCCCAGCAAACCCACGGTCGAGTATCCGTGATGCTGAATCATGATGTTATCCACCAGGTTCTGGATAACCTTGGGGCGAGACTCGTCCTGAACAAGGCCAAACGCCAGTGGCAGCACGTAGGAGGCCTGGGTGGCGCTTTCGTATTGGGAGGTCTGGGGATTGAAAAACCGCTGGTTGAAACCGTCGCGAATCTTGGCGGCAAGGTCGGTGTAGTGCTTTTCGTCCTCCGGCTTGCCCAGTCGCTGCGCCGTCCGCGCCATAAGTTTAACGTTCAGGTAACAGTAGGAAGTCCCAATAAGGGGTAGGCTGGTAGCTCCCTCGTCCTTCCCCTTCCCGTCCATCGATGCGGTGTCGCACCAATCTCCGTATGTCACCTTGTCAACGGTATAATCCGGCTTCAGTTGGTGGGCGCAGTACTCCACCCAGTTTTTCATCGGCGCGTAATTCACTTCCAGGATGCGCCGGTCGCCATAGAACGAGTAGTACCAATCCGGGATGATGGTAAGGACGCTGGGCCAGGGAATGTCGCCGCTATAGAACGCCCAATAGTCCGGAGAAACATCGGATTGCTTGCCGTCGGGCTGCTGATCGAGGAAGACATCGTTAATCCACTTTTCGTAAAACGCGGCCACGTTGAAGTTGAAGGCTTCGCCCTCGCTGTCTTTCGCCGTGTCGCCCGCCCAGCCTTGCCGTTCGTCGCGGTCGGGATCCAGCGGGACGCCGTTGCGCATGAAAATGCGCTCGCCCCACCAAACGTTGCGATAGATATGGTTGAGCAGGGGCATGGAGCACTCAAAGGAGCCGACATGATCGAGGTTGTTCTCCACCACGAGTCCGGCAAACTCATCGGCGGTGACTTTCCCCGGCAGGCCGGTCACTTGGACGCGGCGGAATCCCTGCCCCCGGAATCGCGGGCTCCAGGTTTCCACGCCCACCCCTTTGAAAATGTAGGTATCCGTCGCCAGCGCGCTCCGGTTGTCTTGGGAGCGAAGCGAGCCATCGGGGTTAAGACTGTAAGCCTCCCGCATTTTTACCACCGTGCCTGCGGGAGCAGACGCGGTCAGGCGGACCTGCCCGTAGAAACTTTGCCCAAAATCGACCAGATAGGTTCCCGGCTTGGTTTGATGGACGGAAACAGCTTTGAGCACCTGGGTGTCGCGGGTCGGTTCCACCATTTGAGCTTGGAGGCGCCCGCCGGGCGACTCCATCAAGTCCACGTTTTGCCAGCGGGAGTCCTTGAATCCCGGTTTGTCCCAGCCCGGCATTTCCTTGCGGGCGTCGTATTCCTCGCCGTCGTATTCATTGTTCGTGAGCGTCGGGCCGTCCGCCGTGACCTTCCAATCACCGTCGCTCACCACGCGGTCGCGCGTGCCGTCGGCATATTCAATTTCGAGTTGGAGCAGTAACCTCGGGTAGCCGTAGGTCTTGAATTTTACGGGATGCTCGTCGCCTGCCCGGGGAGCGAAAAACCGCCCGTTGCCCAGAACCGCGCCCAGGGCGTTCTTGCCGGGCTTAAGTTGGCGGGTCACATCAAACGTCAGGTAGAGAATCAGCTTGGAATATTCCGTAAGGGCAGGGTCCATGATGTGATCCCCCACCTTTGCGCCGTTCAGGTAAAGGTCAAAGAACCCCATGCCGCTCACGTATACCATGGCGCGACGGATCGCCTTGGGGGCATCGAACTCCCGCCGCAACATGCGAGCGGGAAGGCGCGTGCGCCCAGAATCGTGCGGGCGCGTCTCGTCCCCGCCCTTCAAGCCGATCCATTTTGCCTCCCAGTCGCTCGCATGAAGCAATCCCATACTCCACAGAGCAGGTTCGCTCCACGCAGAAGACTTGCCATCCTGGTCCCAGATTCGGACCTTCCACCAGCACATCTGACGCGATTCCAGAGGCTTGCCCCAGTAGGCAATGTTGTGACTCTGGTCGGAGCTGACTTTGCCGGAATCCCACAAGTCTGTCTTGCCGCCACCGTGCGCTTGTTCCGTCGAGCCAACCTGAATTTGGAACGCCGTCTGTTTCAGACCGCGACCGGCAGTTGGAGCAACTTGCAACACCCAACTGAGCCGGGGAGTTGTGCGGTCAATGCCAAGAGGGTTTTTGAGATACTCACAACGCAGATCAACGGGATGTAATACCGATTCCGCCGCCAGAGATTGTGAGCAAAATATCGACGTAATGATGAGCAAATAAAAGAATGATAGGTTTAGTGGGTGTTTCATGCGCGCCAGTGTACTCCATTTCGATTACGGCAGCCATCCCGGCTCCAAGAAGCTGTCCCACGGTGGAAAGTGCGAGTGTGCGACGAGCAGGGAAAGCCCCCGGCCTAAAGCGAACCGGCGGATTGGGTCCATGGGAGTGCTCAGCCCCGGTGATTGGCCACGATTGGCAGCAGCGTATCCGATGGGAACCGTTGGGCACGACGGAATAAACGCAGATTATAAGTCCGCCACCCTTGCGCGTAGCTATGTCGTCCTGCACTACATCCGGAATTGGGCGAAGATTCTTGACTAGCCAACTGGGCTGTGAGGACACAAGTCCAAAAGCAGCCTGAATCGGCACACATGCTACAGCCAGCCAAAACTTGTGGACGAGTACAAAATCGGTATAACTTGAGCGTTCCGAACGTGCTTTTTAGCGACTTCGCGTTGCCAACCGACCCCCTTCTTGGTATTACCGAGATGAAGGGCTTTGGAAGCGAAGTCACAAAGGGAGAGGAATTGCGTGATTCGGTCGATGATCAGATCGTGACTCCCTCCGGAAATCCTCTGATGCCACCGGGTGAATTTACTTTACTAGGCGTTGATGATTTGGAACGGGCTCTCGACTGACCGAGGTTACGACTGGAATATGGGATTATAGCTGTAAGATTCTAAACCACAATAAGGAGAAAGAGTGATGACAAAACGAAGCGCAATTCAGGTGACGGCCATCGCGATCCTTATGGGGCTTGCCAACATGATCCCCACGGATGCCCATGCGAAGCCCCGGGGCGACAATACGCAATGCAGAGAAAGAATGAAAGGCGCCAAGACGAAAGATGACAAAATGGCTGGTGACAAGATGGCCGAGAACAATACATTGAGGCGTTTTGACCCTAGATGACCAGCGACAAGATGGGGATTGAAACAACCGAAGTGCAGATGATGGGTAAGGCGGGCGACGAGGGCAAGATGGGCGAGCCAAAGATCTAGGCTCTTGATCCAATAAGCGGGGGGTCGGAGCCACAAACCGTCCCCTCCGAATTTCAACTGCGACACTGGAGTTGGCGTTGTTCTTCCGTCCAAAAATGCACGTCGAGGATTTCGAAGCCGCCGCGATGCCTCATTTGGCTGACCTGTACCGGTCCGCTTCTTTGTTAATCCGGGACTCGTCAGAAGCCGAGGACTTAGTGCAAGAGGTTTACCTGGAGGCTTGGAAGTCGTTTCACCGGTTTGCGCCGGGAACGAACTGTCGGGCTTGGCTGTTTAAAATTCTGTTTCATCGACTCCACCATTTCAGGCGCCGGCTGATTAAGGCATCCCGGGTGGAAACGTTCGCGAGTCCGGGGGAAGAGGAAAACTTTATGGCCGAACCTCCGGTTCCGCAGGAGATCCGAGATGAGGATGTTCTTGTGGCTCTCGAAAAGGTGCCTTTGGACTTTCGCGAAGCCGTCCTGATGGCGGACGTCGAGGAGTTTTCGTACAGAGAAATCGCTGAAACCATGAGGATTCCTTTGGGAACCGTCATGTCGAGGTTGAGCCGGGGGAGAAAGCTCTTGCGTGCCGAATTGGCTGAGGTTGCCCGGTCCTTTGGAATCAAGCAGCGGGGAGAAGCGGCGGGACAAGGTGGATCCGTATGAAAGTGCTCAATTTTAACTCCCAGCAGTGTGAACGGGTGCGCCGGCAACTTGACGCGTATCTTAGTAATGAGCTTCTCGTGGAAACGACGAGCGAGGTATTGAGACACCTGGAGAGCTGCGAGTCCTGCTCACACGAGTTGGATGCGCGGACGCGTTTGCGGAAAGCCTTGCGGAAGGCCGCCGATCAGCGGGTGCCACCAGAGCATTTGAGGGAAGTGATTAGCCGACGCCTGAGGAGGGAGCAAAATGGGTTTTTCGGGGAATTCCGCGTCATACCCTGGGCGGTGGCACTAGCGAGTCTTGTCTTGGTGGTAGTCGCCGCACAGCAGGGACTCCGATTGGAGCGCGGCAGGCAACTTGTTTCGAGCGTCCTGGCCATTGGAGTCTCGGATCATATTCAATGCGCCATCAAGGGTCACAACTACCCCGAGGTCGCGAATCCTCAGGATCAACTCCGCAAGAAACTCGGAGCCGAGTACGCCGGGCTGCTACCCATCATCCAGCAAAAGCTTCCGGGCTTTCAGGTGCTGGAAGCGCACATTTGCCAACTGCCGGGTAACCCGCGAAAGTACATTCACTTCATCACTCGCGGGCAAGGAACGATTCTTTCGGTGACACTCACCAAGCGAGACGGAGAAAGCCTCCCCGTCCAAAGGCTTCTGGTGACCAAGGATTTCAGCGGCTCCGATCTATACCACGCAAAGCTCGAGGGCATGAGTGTCGCAGGGTTTGAAACAGATGAGTACTTTGGGTTTGTGGTTTCCGATCTCGGCCAAAACGAAATACTCCGGCTTGCGGCAGCGATCGCTCCGCCACTGCGGGACGCGTTGGATCGGAGCATTGGAACTAACACGTCGGCAACTCCAGTGTTTCTGGTCGACTCCGTTTCCTCGGACTTGGCCCGGAAAATCGAGTGAGCAAAAGGAAATATAGATGAAGCGCCACTATATCGCCAGTATATCATGCCTGGTTGGATTGTGTTTTATGGCCTGGATCAGCCCTCCAACCGGGGAATTCGCCTCGGGACTGACGGATATCAAGTCCTCACAAAGCGAAGGTCGAGCAGGTCGCACTCCGGTTGTAGTGGAACTTTTCACCTCAGAGGGATGCTCCGACTGTCCACCTGCCGACAAGGTGCTTTCATGGCTGGCGAAGAGCCAGCCAGTGATGGATGTGGAGATCATTCCTCTAAGTGAGCATGTCGATTACTGGAATCACCTCGGGTGGTCCGACCCTTATTCTTCATCTGCCTTCAGCGATAGGCAACGCAGCTACGCCATCGGCCTGCGCAGCGAGGTCTACACCCCACAAATGATAGTGGATGGGACGGTTGAGTTTGTGGGTAGCGATGCCAACCGGGCGCTGAAGGCCATCACCGATGAATCGAATGCGCGTAGGGTAACAGTTAAAATTCGACCGACCAGCTCGACCACTGCTGCCGAAAAAAACTTAGTCTCCTTTTCCGTCCGAGTGGAGAAGCTTCCTCCGCTCGACCCAAAGACCGAAGGCTTGGTGTTCATGGCCGTGACTGAAGACAATTTGCAGTCCAGCGTTGTACGTGGAGAGAATTCGGGGCGAACTCTTGCCCACACTGCGGTGGTGCGCGAACTGAAGACGATCGGCAAACTGGATGCTCGCCCGGACGCGGCCTTTGTCGCTGAGCCCTCCATTGACATTTCCAGGGGATGGAAACGTCAGGATCTTCGGGCCATCGTATTCGTCGAGGCTCAAGGCAGTCACAGGATTGTGGGAGCAGCGGAGACAAATCTTCCTGCTCTCTGATGGCTCCGAGTCATGCAGCATCGCAAAATGAATGATGTCGGAATTTATTTTCAGAGAGGAGCGTGCTATGGCTGGCCCAAAACTTGTCGTAATCTATCCACCGCCCAAAGGCGTCGAAGCCTTTGAGCGCGTATACCAGAAAGAACATGTGCCTATGGCAGTCGAGAAACTGGCCGGGAAGACCAAGATCGTCGCAACCAAAGTGGTGGGATCACCTCAAGGGACCCCGTCCATATACCGTATCGTCGAAGTACATTTCCCGTCGATGCAGGCGCTCCAAGCGTGTGCGGCGTCCGAAGGCGGGAAAGCGACAATAGCCCACGCCTTCGCGATTTCCACCGGTGGGGCGCCCGCTATCCTCGTAGCTGAGGAAGAGACGTTCAATTTCGTTTGAGAGGCGCAACCGGGGCCTGGGCAAGCTGCCCGCCAGCAGCCTTAGGAGGTGGAAATGTTGAATCTTGAAGGTGGACAAGACACGCTATCCCGTAGTTTAAATCGAAGGGCATTCATTGTGGCATCGGTCTCGGCGCTTGCCGGCCTGGGCATCTTGCATTATCGAAGGCTGGGAGATGTGGAGGCCGAAGCGGCGCCTGCCTGGCCGTCGAAAATGGTTCAGGTCGTGGAATTTTCCGATGCGGGCGTACGGCAAGGCGTCGTAGTCGTCCCGATGATCATCAAAAGCGACGAGGAATGGCGGAAGCTGCTGAGTCGGTCAGCGTACGACATTACGGGGAAGGCAGACACGGAGATGGCATTTACCGGCGCCTACTGGAATCTCCACGACAAAGGCCTGTTTCGCTGCATCTGTTGCGATACGGCCCTTTTCAGCTCCGAGACGAAGTTTGACTCAGGCACCGGCTGGCCCAGCTTCTGGGCGCCGATCGGCAAAGAGAATATCGAGGAACTCGCCGATAGTAGTTGGGGGATGGAGCGGACGGCGATTTCCTGCCGCCGGTGCGACGCTCATCTGGGTCATGTGTTTAACGACGGGCCGCGGCCCACCGGACTTCGCTATTGCATAAATTCGGTAGCTTTGCGATTCCTCAAGTCAGCGTGAACGCACTAGGCAAGAATCGGAGTCGATCCTCGGTCGACTTGCTTGATTGAGCGCCGAAAGGTCGAGTGCCTGCGGGTTTGAAGAATTAAGACATTGAGGTCTTGCCATGACGATTTCTAGCTCAGACCGTTTTCACAACTTCCTTTGCGTGCTCGTTTTGGTTTCTATGTCGGGATTGTCGGCCTGCTCGCCTGCCCACGGACACGTTCCACCTATTGCCGGTGAGTCGCCCTCTCCCAACGCCCAGGGCAAGCAGACCGCCGTCTTAGCTGGAGGCTGCTTCTGGGGCGTGGACGCTGTGTTTAAACACGTAAGGGGTGTCATAAACGTGATTTCGGGATACTCGGGAGGGAACGCTTCGACAGCGCAGTACGAGACGGTAAGCAGCGGTACAACCGGCCATGCTGAATCGGTGAAGATCACCTATGAGCCGTCGCAGATTTCATATGGTGAGTTGCTGCGAGTTTTCTTTTCCGTGGCGACGGATCCAAGTCAGTTGAACCGCCAGGGGCCGGACGTGGGAACGCAATATCGCTCGGTGATTTTCTATGCGAATGAGGATCAGAAACAGATTGCGTCGGCCTATATCGACCAACTGAACAAAGCCAACGTTTTCGCTGGCCCGATCATGACCCAGGTAGTCCCCCTAAAGGAATTTTATCCGGCGGAGGAGTACCACCAGGATTTCCTTGAGCGCAATCCCACCAACCCCTATATCGTTTACAACGACATGCCGAAGTTACGCGAGCTGCAAAAACAGTTTCCCGATCTCTATAAGTGATAGCGAACGTGCATGGACAACATGTTGTGGACTCGCGTGGAGGAATGGATTGGCGGCAAATGCTTCCTCGTTGTTGAAGGACCAGAAAAGGAGCGGTCATGTCAGACGTGATCTACACATCCAAGGTGCACATCGAACGCGAGTCTGGCCCACTGCGCGTCGCTATATTGCCTGGGGAGCCACAGCCCGTTGCGTTCAGCGTGCACGGGGCGATCGCCGAGCACTATAAGGTTAATCCGGCGAGCATCACGGAGCCTCACGCCTCCACTCTGGATTACGTGATTGCAGCGACCGCCGGTTGAATGATGGGCACCTTCGGGGGCGCGCTGGAGGCGCGCCAGATCGATGCCAGTCATGGCAGGCTCACCGCGGAAGTAACCGGTGAGGTGGAAAAGGAAGATGGCGTGCTCGTTATTCGCCGCATCCATGTGGCCATGCGGCTCGTGGCGCCGGAAGGAGTTCGCGAGACCGTTGAGCGCGTTCACGGCATGTACGCGATGCGCTGTCCCCTTTATCGGACATTGCACAACGCCATTCAGCTTACGTCTTCCTGGACCCTGGACACGCGGGGGACCGAGTAGGTATGCCTATGGGCGGTGAATTTAGAATCCTCTGGAAAGTAGGTTAGTATATGACTGCGAAACCCCGAGTGTCGAGACCGTTGCGCCGCGGAATTGACTATCGCCTCCAGGCACTACCTTGGACACGCCTCAGCGCGCGCCTGCTGCCGGTGCTGATCCTCTTCTCTGCCTGTGCGGTGACATGGGCGCAACAGGCCATCAAAACCGGCCCGGAGGTCGGTTCTAGCGTGCCTTCGTTTGAGGCGCCTGATCAAAACGGTCGATTGCAGAACCTGAAAAGTATTCTTGGCCCGAAAGGGGCCCTGCTGGTATTTTTCCGTTCGGCCGATTGGTGACCGTTCTGCAAAACCCAGCTCGTCGAGCTGGAACAGCATGTCGGTGATATCCGCGCCCAAGGCTTCGATCTGGCCGCGATCAGCTATGACAGCGTGGGGGTGCTCAAGAACTTTGCGGACCGAAAGCATATTACCTATCACCTGCTTTCTGATCCCGATTCCAAAATTATCCGCACTTTCGGGATTTTGAACGAAACCGTTCCAGCGGATTCTATGGCCCATGGCATCCCTTATCCGGGAACGTACGTAGTCGATACCAGTGGCAAGGTGGTCGCCAAGTTCTTTGAGAACGACTTTAAGGAGCGCATTCCGACGCTTGAGATTCTCGACCAGGTTGGGGGCGCGCGCGGCTCGGCGCAGGCTGCCGTGGAGGCTAAGCAGCTCCGCTTAATGCCGTCCGCGAGCACGACCGTAGTCCACCCAAATCAGCGGGTGGCGCTCTTCCTGGACATCGACCTGATGCCCAAGATGCACGTTTACGCGCCAGGAGTGGAGGGCTACATCGCCATCGAATGGAAGATGACAGGGACGGCGGCCAAGACCTACCCAGTGAGTTATCCGGCGCCGGAGAATCTTCGCTTGGAGGTCATTAAGGAAACCGTACCCGTGTACCGCGGCCACGTTCGGCTGGCGGAGGACGTTGTCATCGGCCCGGAGGCACAGGTGAAACCCAAGCTGAACGAGCAGGGGGAGATGGTCCTCGAAGGTTCGCTGCGCTATCAGGCTTGCGACGATCACGAGTGTTACATCCCCGAGACCGTCCCGCTGAAGTGGATATTCAAATTCGAGCCGCTCGATCGCGAGCGCGTTCCCCCGGAGATTCAACACAAGCCCAAACCCTAAGGACGCGGAGTGGCTCCGGAACGGGAGAGAGCGCACGATTGAAAATTAGTAGGCGGGTTGCGGCGGTGCAGGCCATTCCGCGTTTTATGCATCGCCAACCTGGCCATCGTTTAAGGCTGGCAGTCCGCGCCGGCCCCTCCAAGTTTACTTAACCAAGCTGTAACTTCTTCCGGGACCCCGTATCTAACCATTTGGTAGTATCAGCCCTGCACCGGACCGCAGAGGAGGCGCAGTGAAACCCATAATTCGGCGAAGCCTGATCGGGACACTGGCGGGCGCGGCGGCCTCGGCGGCGCTGGTTGCAACCGCTGGTCACGTTGGCCTATACCTGCTGTTTGGCGCGGCGATCGGCGCAGCTTTTTCGGCCAGCCCGGGGCAAGCCCGGGGCGCATATCTCGACAACATGATGGCGGCGGGAGCCCTCGGTGTACCACTTTGGGGAATTTTCAGCGTCATCGCTTTACCGTTGCTGTCGGGACAAATGCCGGAGTGGAGCGCCGCGCAGATGCGCGAGCACTTTCCCGCCCTGGTGGGATGGGTACTCTATGGCGTCACGCTCGGTCTGCTGGGGCAGACTTTGAACGACGTCGCTGAGCGCCTGCTCGGCCCCGAACCGGCACCCAAGCCTGCTACCCCGAAACCAAAGAAACGCATCCTGATTCTTGGAGGCGGCTTCGCCGGGATGAAAACGGCAGAGTGTCTGGAAAAGGAGCTGGCTAAAGATCCGACGGTTATCATTTCTCTCGTCAGTGAAACCAATGCCTTGTTGTTCACGCCGATGCTCGCGGAGGTGGCGGGCAGCAGCCTGGAGCCGAGTCACATCAGCACGCCTCTGCGAACCACGCTGCATCGCACGGAGTTCGTCCGCGGGCGCGTCGCCTCGGTCGATCTGCAAAATCGGTTCGTCGTCCTCGACGCGGACATGGGCGGAAATGAATGCTGCCACAGCGAGCTTGCCTATGATCAGCTTGTTCTCGCACTCGGGGCGGTCTCCCACTATCTCGGGCTGACCAACGTGCAGAAACTTGCATTCGACTTCAAGAGCCTGGTGGACGCAATTCGCATCCGCAACCACGTGATTGAGATGTTCGAGCGGGCCGACCGCGAAAACGACCCGGCGGCGCGCCGGTCGCGGCTTACCTTCGTCGTTGCCGGCGGAGGCTTCGCCGGTATCGAACTCGCCGGCTCCCTGAATGACTTCGCCCGCGGCATTCTCGCCGACTATCCCAATCTGTGCGACGAGGACGTGCGAGTCATTCTGGTGCATTCGCGTGACCGAATTCTGCCCGAGCTAAGCGAGTCCCTCGGACGTTACGCACAAGGCCGCATGGAAGCTCGCGGCGTCGAGTTCCGCCTGAATACCCGGCTGACCGACGCCCGCCCCGGCGTGGTTGTGCTCAGTGATGCGGAGGTTCCCGCCGAGACGCTGGTATGGACGGCCGGAACCTCGCCAAATCCTTTGAGCAAGTCTCTGCCCGTGGGGAAAGACAATCGCGGCGCGGTGATCGTAGACGCGACACTTGCCGTGCCTGGCCACGCCGGAGTCTGGGCATTGGGCGACTGCGCCGCAGTGGTGGACGCCAGGACCGGACGCCCCTGCCCACCGACAGCTCAGTTCGCCTTGCGCGAAGCGGCAACCCTCGCGAAAAACATTTGCGCCAGCTTGCAAGGCCGTCCGACCCGCGGATTTCACTTTGACTCTCTCGGTGCCCTATGTGTGGTGGGCCACCAGACGGCTTGCGCCGAGCTTACAGTGCCGTTTGCGCACAACAAATCGATGCGCTTCTCCGGACTGTTCGCGTGGTTGCTGTGGCGGGGAATCTATCTAGGGAAGTTGCCGGGCTTGGAGCGCAAAATTCGAGTACTGGTTGATTGGACGGTTGAGCTCTTCTTCCCGAGGGACATCGTCCAGACTATCGACTTGCGATAGGAGAGAAACCACGATGCCTGCCCCAGGACCGCTTGCCGCGCTGAAGATTGAAACCAAGCCGGGGATTCCTGCGCGGGTTGAGCCCGCTCTTGGCTTGGCTGCCGGGCTCGCCGGAGGGGTGGTGCAAAGCTTGGCGCTGGGCACACCGGTCACGCACGGACTGACGACCGGCGGCCTGTTCGGCCTGGTCTTCGGCATCCTCTTTGTGCGGCGCGCCACCAGCGCCGGAGCAGGCCTGATCTGGGGACTGGCGGCCGCCTTCCTGATGTGGCTCGTCTTCCCCGCCGGGCTTCGGCCGTGGTTCTCCGCGGGCGGCCGCTCGATGGCTGCGCTGAGTGATGCTCGCGACCAATTTCCGCTACTCGTGGGTTACCTGGTATGCCTCGGAATGCCGGTGGGGCTTGCCCTCGGAATTCGGGGCGGTCTACTTTCGAACGCGGCGGAGCCGCATTTCCACGGGGGGCGAGCCGTCGTGGCAGGCGCCTCGGCCGGCTTGCTGGCCGGTTTCATCTTTAATCGCTGGATGTCCGCAGGCAACTTCTTCCCGCTTCTCTCGGGTATGAGCGAGCTGCCCTCGCGGGCCTCCAGCCTGAGCCTGCAATTCGGCATCGCAGTTCTGATGGGCATGATTTTTGGCCTTTTATTTCAACGCGACGTTCGCAGTTACGGTTCGTGCATGGGCTGGGGCGTAGGGTATGCGATTATGTGGTGGTTCCTCGGCCCGCTCACGATTCTGCCATTGCTGTCGCACACTCCCCTCGATTGGTCCGCCGGGAACGCCAGCGCCATGTTCGGTGCTTTGGTGGGCCACATCCTCTACGGGTTGATCCTCGGCGTGAGTTACGCCACTCTCGATAAAATCTGGGTGCGGCTGTTTATTCAGTCGGATCCGCTTAACCGCGAAGCCCATGGGCCTGGATTGCGCGTAATGCAGTCGCTAGGCTGGGGAGCCGTGGCGGGGTTGGCTGGTGGAACCGTATCGAGCCCCATCATGTTGGAGACGGGAGTGCTATCGAAGGTCGTGGGCCTGGGCACCAGCCTCACCAGCCTTGACGGACTAATTGTCCATTTGCTAGTCAGTTCCCTCATCGGGATGACCTTCGGATTGCTGTTCCGCAATGAGTCCTCGAACCTTGGGGTTGGCGTTGCATGGGGATGGCTGTTTGGCCTGATCTGGTGGTACTTGGGGCCGATGACACTCTTGCCGCTTATGCTGACGGGTGTTTGCGATTGGAGCACCGATGCGGCTTCGGCGCTGCTTCCATCTCTGATCGGTCACCTGCTGTATGGAGCCGTCACGGCGTTCGTTTTCTTGCTGCTCGAGCGACGCTATACCCGTTGGCTATTCTTGGACCCACGCATTGCCATACGTGAGCACCGTAGGGTGCGGCCGGTGGGAACACCCGCGCCCGCACTCTGGTTTCTGGTTCTGGGCCTCGGTGTTCTGTTGCCGATTTTATTGGGTTGACGGTTGATGACCAAAGCTTCAATTCCCCGGTAGGATTATGCGAAGCTAAGTGCAGACTATAAACAATCCTGTCGGCAATGCGATCATCCATTGTTCGCATCGCAATAGTGGGGGAACCATGAACCAAATGAAAATTCAGCTACGCCAAATTTCGTTGTCGACATCCGAGGCGACCATTCGGACGCACCAAGTCCTGATTGACAGGCCTCTGGAGAAGGGTGGCTCCGATGCGGGGCCGATGGGGGGCGAGTTGTTCCTTGCGTCGATCGGCGGATGTTTTATGAGCAACCTGGTCGCCGCGATCAATGCGCGTAAGGCAAACATTTCTGAAGTCCGAACGGACGTAATTGGCATTCTTGCCGAAGCACCGACTCGATTTTCCGCTGTGGAACTGCAGGTCATCGCCAAAGGTTCAAGTGAAGAGCTTGAACACCTAGTCGTAGTCGCCGACCGGGGCTGCATTATGATGAACACCCTGCGCGGCAAGGTTGAAGTTCGCATCCTTACAAGTGTTGCCATGTAAAACCTCCAGTTTCCAGAGGTAGATAGAATACCGTTCCGCTTTATCATCGATTCGTTCGCCAACAATAAGGGCATGCCTGCCTTAATGCAGCTTCAGTGGGATGAAGAGAAGTAAATATTTATCCAAATAGCGGAGCTATTATTTCCGTATTCCTCGGGTATGGCTAGGCACGCGCGGTGCCAATCAGCGCCCGGCAGTGAAGAGATTCCGATAGCGCGTGTGAGTCAAGTCAGCGAGACTCGCCAGTTGCTTCTCAGCCGAAGGCACTCGTGATGGATGTCGAAGTGGGCAGGCACGCCGCCGCTGGGCAGTTTTCACAATCTCCGCGCACTTGCGCTGGCGTCACCGCGCACGTAGTGCCCGTTTTTACCTTGATAAACCAGAGCTAGATCTGAGCCATTCCGCCATCCACACATATTTCACTGCCGTTCACGAAGGTGGAGTCATCGGACGCGAGAAATAGCGCCACCGTTGCGATCTCTTCCGGGCGTCCAAGCTCCTTGCGAGGAATTCCCGACCGGAAATATTCCTTCGCTTCTGCAGGAAGATTTGCAAGAGCGTTGGTAGCGATCGGTCCCGGGCTAAGCACATTGACGCGAACCCTGCGCTCTGCGAGTTCCACCGCCCATGATCGCGCGAAGGACCGCAGAGCCGCCTTGCTTCCCGCATAAACGCCCAGCCCAGCCATACCCTTGAGGTGAGCGATCGATCCGTTCATGATAATGGATCCGCCATTCCGCATCATGGGCAGCGCCTTCTGGACCGTAAAGAGTGTGCCACGGGTATTCAGGGAGAACATGCTGTCGAACTGCTCTTCTGTGATCTCCCCCAGGGGCGTGCGACCGCCATGACCGGCGCTGGCAAACACTACATCGATATAGCCCTTCTCCCGCTTGACCGTCTCGTAGAGCCGGTCGAGATCAGCCAGCTTCGCCGAATCGCCTTGCACTCCGGTCACATTATGCCCAATCGCCTTGACGGCTTCGTTCAGATTCTCTTCCCTCCTCCCTGTGATGAACACGTACGCTCCCTCTTCGACAAACAGCTTTGCCGAGGCCAGCGCCATTCCGGAGGTTGCTCCGGTGATCACTGCCACTTTTCCATCCAACTTACCCATGATTGCCCTCCTTTTCGCTCGATTAGAACCGTTGAATGCTTATTCGCTGATCTGTGCTTGAGATTGCTTGAGTGCTCGGCCATCGCAGCGAAGGTGAGGGAAAAATTGCTTCGCCTACAGCCTTCGTTAGACGATCACCTCGGAGGCTTTTCGGTAATGCTGTTTCGGATCGCTGCCAGAGTCGCATTTGAATCGAACCCGATACCATGAGAACCGGTTCGCACTCCGAGTTCGAGCCAGAGCTTATTCAGGTCAACCCGGACGGGGCTGTTCTTCCACGTGTTGTACAGACCCGACAGGACCGTCGTTCCCGTTGCTTCGTCTCCGACAGCCAGTACTCTCTCAATCGGCCACTCGGTATCGATTGTTGCCCGGGCTGCAACAATCGCGCGAAGAGCATCCTGCAGTCCTTTTCGATTCTGGGTAGCTTCTCGGATTCTGATGTCGGCAACAAGACAAAACATGGCACCTCCCCAGTAGGTGCGGCCCCAGGTGTGTGCCTGGTTGAGACCCTTGTCTCCGGGCCCAGGCTCGCCATTGGGCATTCCCTGCACCATGCCCTCCCACGCCTGTTCAGCCGTCAATTGACCTGCCTGGACCCGGGCGATTGGTTCGACATAAGTGGCCAACCCTTCCTCTAGCCAGTGCGATTCGTCCGGGAGCGAAGAGAGGGCCATGTGGACAAATTCGTGCGTCATCGTCCAGTCCGAATTCAGGTCGTTTTTCGTTACACCACCCCCGAGCCGCATCCTCGAAAAACCTTGAACGCCGTCGATGTCTCCCCAGGTTGTTCCATGAATCTCCCTGCCATCTCCCAGGCTTTCGGCAGCGCGCACTCGAGCGCGTTCAACCGGAAAGACTCCGTAAAATGCGGTTACGGCATCGGCAGCCCTTCGAACCCATTCGAGAACGTCCTCCGGCCGGAGGTTGGAACCGTTCAAGCCAATATCTACCTGTATTTCCCGTCCTCCGGGTTCAGAGACATGCCAGGAACTATCGTCCCATCGGGCGACCGCAGCCGGGGCCATGCGAGCGGTGCCTTCGGCCGAATGTCTCATAGATGTGGCGACCAGGGCCAAGAGAACAACTGGAATGATCATTTATTCGATTCCCGCGATGGATTGAATCCTTTGAGCCCATAGTTGAATCTGAAGGTACGTTGCACAAGCCATTGGAGTCTTGACGGGGCGATTGGTTACATCCAACCACGATTGAAAGTTTCACCCCTGCAGATAGAGCCATCGAGGTGCCTCCTGTCGGCGGCGACAGATCTGTTACATCTATACAGAGCGTCTTAAGTAATGCAGCATAATTCGATTGACTCATGGGCCCCTCTTGCTCGTAGAATGCGGCAGGAGGTGGAGCCATGCGAAAGCTGGAGATTTCCGATGTTGAGGTCA
>JBEKQO010000147.1:0-17770 GCA_049519635.1 Terriglobia bacterium
TTTATTGCCCTCGCCCCTTTGGGGGAGAGGGTGGCGCGCATCCGGCGTAATCGCCAGCCGGGGCGGGCCGGGTGAGGGGGTCTCGCCTATTGTCAATTCTTACGTGGGACACCACACTAGGAGTTAGAAGCTAGAAGTCAGGAGTCAGAATATGGCACACAATTGAAACCTAAGGTCCGCCGTCACCAGATTCCCTCTGCCTTGCGCCGTTTACCACCTACTGGCTCCTGACTTCTAACTTCTAGCTTCTAGCTCCTAACTCCTGCCCTCCGGCACCAGCACGGTCAGCGCGTCGGGTACGATTTCAAACGTCGCGGGTATTGCCCCCCCCAGTTCGCCATCGAGCTCAAAACGGATGGTCGGGGAGGCGTCAACGGGAGTACAGACCACCTCCGTGCATTGATCAAGGGAGACGCCCCTCAGGCGCAAATGCTGGCGCGCCAATACCGCCAGGGCATAGACCAGATAGCGCATACGGCTGCGGCTGGGGAACGAACACACGGCAAAGTGTGGCGCGAAAAGGTCCGCAGTGGGCGCCAAGTGCAGCCACCCGGCATAGAGCCGGGTGCGATGAATTACGGCGAAAGTGCCCTGCCGTTCTTGGCCGTTCAGGCGGCAGGAAAATCTTGGAAAGGGGTAGCGCACAAGTTGGCGGAAGGCTTCCAGGACGTAACCTGTCACTCCGAAGTTGGTTTTCAGCCAGGAGGAAAGCTTGTACACGATCTGCGCATCGTATCCGATTCCCACCACGCTGATGTAATACCGGCAGCAGGCTTGAGGGGACACTAAGAACGGTGGTGGGGTAAATCCGCCGCTACTCGGGGGTTCGCCGGCAGGGGGCGCAGTCTGCGCTTCCGTCCAGCGGGCGCGCCCCAGAGCGAGGCGACGAGGCGTCCAATGCGTGAACTGGCGCGCGGCGCGGACAGGATTGAGGGGGAGTCCCAATTCATGGGCCAGAATATTCGCGGTACCGCCGGGCAGAATGCCGAGGGGTACCCGGCTGGGCGCAAGGCCGTTAATAACTTCGTTGAGGGTCCCATCCCCGCCACAAGCCAGGACCACGTCAACGCCCTTCTCCACCGCCGCCTGCGCCAATTCGTGCGCCATGGCGGGCCGCGCCGTGGGCGCCAACTCAATTTCCATCCCTGCCTGGCGCAGCACGCCGGCGGCTTCGCGGACTTCGCGCTCCCGCCTGCCAGGACGCCGCCCCGCAACCGGGTTATAAATGAGGATGCCTTTTTTCAATTTTGGATCTTGGATTTGCGACTTTGGATTGGAGCAAAATCTGCCGCCAGGCGCGGCGGGCAAGTGTGGCCTTCAATCCAAAATCCGGGTACTGCGCGGACGGGATTGACCCTTTCAAGCAGGCGCAATCCCGCTGGGTGACGGTCGATCCAAAGCGCACCGGGGGGTTCTCAATTGGGGGACATGAGGAAGACCCCGGCGACGACCTTCCGGGCAAATAATTCGCCGGTTTTCTTGTCCTTTTCAACGTCCACCCACACCTTATCGCCCAAATGCACGGAATCGAGTGAACTGTCTTTGCCGTCAAGGATAAATTTGGTTTTCTTGGTGAACCGGAAAGACTGGTCCTCCCCCATTTGGGTCTTGGTCAAGACCAGCTCATCTTTGCTTACGTCTTTAACGGTGCCGCAAAGAAAATCGGCATACTTGCTCCCCGCATTGGGGGCAATGTGTTGAACCCCGAGAGCCGAACCTTCGGGGTCGCCGGCACTCTTACCCCTCTGGGCGGTAGCCGGAGCGGCGAACTCCACCAAACCGATGACTAATGCCACTAAAATAATTTGCAGTTTCACAGCCCTATACTCCCCTGAGTTTTTTCTTCATGTCATAACACTAGCAGCCCAATTGCAGCCGTGTCAAGACTGGCGAGAGGTGGCGCAGGGCACCGTCAAAGTCTGATGGGGTTGAAAGGGACCCCTCACCTGCCCTTCCCCGTCGGGCACCCTCTCCCTTCGGGAGAGGGGGGGACAGCAAGGCGGGGGTGAGGGGTTTCTTCGCAGGTGGTGCATTCATGGCCATAGAGGTATCTGGCGCCCGCGACTTTGACGAAACCCTGAGGGAGGTGGGGGTACCTCCCTAGCGCCTTCGATGCTACGTTTGCGGACGATTTACGGAGTTGCCGACGGGATCGACGGGAGATCCACACCGCTGATAACTTTTCTGGCGGTCAGGTCGCCGGTCATCTTGTTTGTATCGACGTCGATGTAAATCCTATCGCCCACTTTTAGCTTATCGAATGAGCTGGGTTTGCCGTCCGCGGTGAATTTGGTTTTCTTATTAAGTTTAAAGGTCTGGTCTATGCCGAACTTGGTCTTGGTCAGAATCAATTCCTTCGGGTTCATTTCTTTGATGACCCCATAAAGATAATCCTGGTACTTGCGCGCGATCGAGGAGGCGTCACCAAAACGCCCGGTGTCTGACGTGATCGGCTGCTGTTCTGACTGCGTCGCGGCGGCCAGCGAGGCCATGCACACGGCTGCGAGCGACGTCATAAAGATTATTTGTAGTTTCATGGATTAGCGCTCCCCGGTGTTGGTGTCATTGGCGTAACGCCGCTGCTTCAATATGCGTCTCCACCGGTACGAGATTTTTGGATCTTGTCTCTGACCCGTTGCGATCAAGCCCCTTGAGGAGCCAGCAACCGTATAGCCTCCGGCGTTGCCGGGGAATAGGCAATGACACTAGCAGCCGAATTGCACCCGTGTCAAGGCCGGGACTAGCTTGAGAAATGGGCGCCCCGCGCGCTGGCAGCGGCAGGGGGGATTCGACTGGGGCGGCCGGGCTGGCGCACACAGAAGGTTCTTTACAGGCCTGCGATCTCCCGGGCTGAATCGTCTGTAGCAGGGCCGGGCATTCTGGGAATCTCCAAGCCTTAGCCCGGATTTCCCAACACGGGTCTGGAAGGGCGCGGCTTTACAGGCTGTGGAAAAGCGCTCCAATGCTGTCATCCTGAGCCCCTTCGCTGTCATTCTGAGCATTGACAGCCTTGCGGTTGCCCATCATCGGCAGAAACTCGGGCCGAGGAAGGGTAGCGCGGACCTGTTTTTTAGGTCCGCGGCTTTTCCTTGTCCATCGGTGACGTGCCGCGGACCTAAAAAGCAAGTCCGCGCTACGCCTGCTGCCAATGCTCAGAATGACAGTGCCGACGAGTTTTTCCGCAGCCTGTAAAGCCCCGCCCTTCCGAAAGCGTCCACAGATGGTGAGAAGTCGGGGCAAGCTCTTTGGCTGCGCGCAGACATTACCAAGCGGATGTCGGCGCCAACCCCCGGCACAACGCGCCGGTGGAGCGATTGTTTGTAGCCTCTAATCATGGTTTATTTGCCTTGACAGCAGCATCGTTGGGGCGTAGAATTGGAGGGTGGTGAACATAGGCTCTGCCATGCTGCGGCATTGCTCTCCGGTTCAGGGTCCTGCTCGCCTCGCGGACAACCACGGCAACGCACAGAAATCCACGCGGGCTAGGGTAAGAGCCACCCTGGGGCTGAGAACTACGGGCTCGCAGACGCGGAAATTGGCAAAAAGCTCCTCGCAAAGCCGATAAGTCTATGAAAAACCTGTATGTTAGCGAATAATTGGGAGAATTGCAATGGTCGGCGCAAAAAACGAAGTATTTGAAAATAAGGGAGTTAGGCTGAATGAGATCGAAAGCATGGAGCTGACCCCGAAGAAATAAAAAATTTGTACGTTCAAAGCCGGAATGTTATTGAAAACAAATACAGCATAAGTCGATGAAACCTCGCATGCCGATGAGTTATTGAAAATACACGGTTTATCTCAGTATGCCGATGAGTTGTTGAAAAATAAGATAGATAACTTGATTTAAGCCTCCGAAATCGGTAAGAAAAACCTCAAACTTTCGCCTGGCCGACAACTCGCTGAAAACAATCCGCTTATATCGCTACAATCCCAAACGGGCCGATATGTTGATGAAAAGGCGTAGGTTAGCCGCAATGCCGTTCCCGAAGGCGTTTTACTCCTAAATTCGGCCCTGGGTGACCCCCTCAGCCGAGGCTTCGCGCCAAACTCCGTCGCCCGCCGTTAGGGTCGGCGGACTTTCGACCGCGGCGGCCGAGGGAAGTTAATTCAAATGAACGCCACACGGCTGCACCCACGGTATAATTGGGAAACCTTTTGGAAGTTACCGCGTTGGGAATAAGGGAAGGCTGTGGCCAAAAACCTCGAGTCGGAAATTGCCAAGCTGCGCGATGAAATCCGTTACCACGAGCACCGTTACTACGTGCTTGATGATCCGGAGATCTCTGACTTCGAGTTCGACAAGCGGATGCATCGCCTGAAGCAACTCGAGCTCGCACATCCTGAGCTCGTCACGCCCGACTCACCTACGCAGCGCGTGGGCGGGGCGCCTGCCTCGGAATTCCCCAAAGTGCGCCATCCGGCGCCCATGATGAGCCTCGACAACACCTATTCGGTGGACGACCTGCGCGACTTTGACCGCCGCGTGCGGGAACTGGCGGGGCGTGACCAGGTGGAATACGTGGCGGAACTGAAGCTGGATGGTCTTTCCATGGCGCTCACCTATCAGGACGGCGAACTGGTACGTGGCGTTACGCGTGGCGACGGCGTCGTGGGCGAGGACGTGACCTCCAACATCAGGACCATTCGCTCTGTACCGTTGCGCCTCGAGGCAAAGAGGCTGAAGCTGATTGGCAACCCGGCGCGGTTCGAGGTGCGCGGTGAAGTCATCATGACCCGCAAGGCGTTTGAGCAAACCAACGCGCAGCGCGAGGCGGCGGGCGAGCCAAAGTTTGCCAACCCGCGCAACTCCGCGGCGGGCTCCATCCGGCAGCTCGACCCGCGCATTGTGGCGGAGCGCAGGCTCGACATGTTCGTTTACTACTTATTGGTGAATGGGGCCGAACTGCCGGGCGAGCACGCGCAGGCGCTCGCAACGCTCGCCAAGATGGGCTTCAAGGTCAATCCCCATTGGCGGCGCTGCCCGGCGTTTGACGATCTGCTGGCTTACATTCAGGAGTGGGAATCCAAGCGCGAAAGCCTGGATTATGAGATCGACGGGATAGTTATCAAAGTCAATAATACTGGTCTGTGGCAGGAGCTGGGCACAACCGCCAAGTCGCCACGCTGGGCCGTAGCGTATAAGTATTCTCCCCGCCAGGCCAAGACACGCGTCAACAACATTCGCGCCCAGGTGGGCCGCACCGGCACGCTGACACCGGTGGCGGATTTGGAGCCTGTGGACGTGGGCGGCGTTACCGTGAGCCACGCGACGCTGCACAACATGGACGAGATCGAGCGGCTGGGGGTGAAGATTGGCGACACGGTGCTGGTCCAGCGCGCCGGGGAGGTGATCCCGCAGGTGGTGGAGGTGATCGCGCACGCGCCGGACGGGGAAGAATTCACGATGCCCGGCAAATGCCCGGTGTGCGGGGGCGAAGTGCATCGCGCCGAAGGAGAAGTGGCTTACCGCTGCGTCAATACGGCTTGCCCCGCCAAACTCAAGGAATCGCTGCTCTACTTCGCGGGGCGGCGCGCCATGAATATCGACGGACTGGGTGAGGCGCTGGCGGACCAGCTCGTGGACAAAGGCCTGGTGCATGATGTGGCCGACCTCTACAATCTGACGCACCAGCAACTCGCCGATCTCGAACGCATGGGAGACAAATCCGCACAAAACCTGCGGGATGAAATCGAGCGCAGCAAGCAGGCGGAACTCGCGCGCGTGATCTTTGCCCTGGGAATACGCTTTGTGGGAGAGCGCACCGGGCAGTTGCTGGCCAACCACTTCGGCTCGCTCGATAAACTTGCCCAAGCAACCCGGGAGGAACTGGTGGAAGCGGAAGAGGTGGGGCCGCGCGTGGCGGAGGCCATCCAGGAATTTTTCCAGGAAAAGCGCAACCGCGAGGTGATCGAGAAACTCCGCAAAGCCGGCTTGCAGTTTAAGCAGGAACAAACTCGCAAGAGGGAAGGAACGCTGACGGGAAAACAATTCGTGCTTACCGGTACCCTGCCCACCTATTCGCGCGACGAGGCCAAGGAGATGATCGAAGAGAGCGGCGGGCGCGTGGTCGGTTCCGTGAGCAAGAAGACAGATTACGTGGTGGTGGGCGCCGAGCCCGGCTCCAAACTGGAAAAGGCCCGCACGCTAGGCGTGAAGACCCTGGACGAGGCGGAGTTGCGGAAGTTGCTGGGAAAGTAGAATGCGGCCTTGCCGCGCGGGATAGAATGCAACGTTATCGGGCTATCATTTGGGATTGGCCCCACGGCCGCTCGATCGGTCCGGGGCAAGGAGCATTATGAAGATGCGCATTGCCGTTTCCGTTTCCGAAAAGGAGAAAGCAAGAGGCGCGGAGTCGCCATATTTCCAAGCTCTCGCGGCAGTGGGCGCAGCGGAGAACGAAATCGATATGGTATCACCCGATGATGCGCCTCGTGTACGCGCCAAGGATTACGATGGAATCTTGTTCTCCGGCGGAGAAGATGTGGACCCCTCCTTATACGGCGAGGAGAAGCAACACGCCAACGTAGAGGACCATCGTGCTCGCGATGAATTTGAGTTCGCTCTGCTCGATGGCGCCTTGGCGCGGCGGGCTCCCATCCTGGGCATTTGCCGCGGCGTGCAGATGATCAATGTGAAATTCGGCGGCACGCTTTATCAGGACATGAAGGAGGACGCTGAGCCGCAGTTGGAGCATCGGCAGACGGACCTTGGCAAGTCGCGGCAGGAAGCCTCCCACGGCGTGTTGGTGACGGACCCGGAATCGAGCCTGGGAGCGATTGTTCAGGGTGCTTGCCGCGTCAACAGCCTGCACCACCAAGCCGTCAAACGGGTGGGACGGGGGCTGAAAGTGACGGCGCGCTCCGAGGATGGGTTTGTCGAGGCCGTGGAATCCGCCGAGGAATATCCCTTCCTCATGGCCGTGCAGTGGCATCCGGAGGAAATGGTCGACAACTCCGCCGAGCAACGCGAAATTTTTGTGCGCTTCGTGGCGAAATGCCGCGAGGGGGCGGCGCGAAGGTGATCCGGGGAAAACCACAGCATCGCTTTTCTCTGTGGTCGCCGTGCGCTCTGGGGTGAGCGGAGCGAGACAGGTGAGGGGGCCTGTCCGGAATTTTCGGAGCAGAGGTCAGGGAGAACAGACGCACAGGGAGGCTGCGGGTCAACAAACCAAGGAACCGTAACTCCTACCCGCGCCGCCAGAGCAAATTGTATACGCCGGCGGTTGGCCGCAACGCAATGGAGCGATCTGATGGATGAACTCATTATCGAACCTCAAGAAGTACACGACATGATGCAGAAGGGGGTGAAATTTCTTCTGCTCGACTGCCGCGAACCGTGGGAGTACCAGACCGCCCACATTGAAGGGGCCACGCTGATTCCGATGCGGGAGATTCCCCAAAAAGTCGAGGACATCCCGAAAGACCAACCGGTGGTGGTTTACTGCCATGCGGGATTGCGGAGCTTCAATGCGGCGTCCTGGCTGAAACGACAGGGAGTGAATGCTCTTAGCATGAGCGGCGGCATCGAGCAATGGTCAAAGGAGATCGACCCCAAGGTGCCGAGGTACTGAAAGGAAGATCGCACACAACAGATCCGCAAGCAGCGAAAAGCAAAACAGAAAGAGGAATTGGCACCATGCCCAAACTGAAAATGTATCTCAAGCCCACCTGCACCAGTTGCCGCAAAGCAAAAGGCCTCTTGCTGGAAGTAGGCGCGGAATTGGACGAGCACGATTTGGGGAAGGAGCGGTTGACGGCGGAACAACTCGACGCCTTGATCGGCCCGCGCAACCACCTTGATTTCTTGAACCCCCGGAATGAACTGTACCGCCAGCGGAAGATGAAGCAGCATCCACCGGCGCGCGACGAGGCGTTGAAGCTCATGGCCAAGGAACCCAACCTGATTCGGCGGCCCATTGTGATTCGCGGCGGGCAAATGGTTTTGGGTTATGACGAGGCAGGGCTGCGCAAACTTGCGACGTAAAGAAGAAAACGTTGCGCCAACGACTCTGCGAGGGGTCCGCCATGAACGCATGGAGAAACGATTTCCTGAAACCCCTTGAGTGAGCAGGATGACCGGCAGATGCGGTTTCTGACACCTGGTACCCGACTCCTGAGTTTTCATTGAACCAGACACCTCTCAAAAAGCTGCTGCTCGACAACTTACGGCGCACCGGCCCGATGACCTTTGAGCGCTACATGGCGATGTGTCTTTATCATCCGGAATTCGGTTATTACACTCAGGGGGGGGAGCGCACCGGCGCGGCCGGCGATTACTTCACCAGTTCCGATCTCCATCCGGTGTTTGCCCGCTTGGTGGCGCGGCAGGCCGCCGAGATGTGGAACGCGATGGGGCGTCCACAGCCTTTCACTTGGGTGGAAATGGGCGCCGGGCGGGGACTCTTCGCTTCCGATTTCTTGAGCTGGTCCACGCGCGCATTGCCGGAGTTCGCCGCAGCGCTCGATTACGTCGCCGTCGAGCCAGGCTCCCAACAGCGCCAGCGCATTGAGGCCCGATTGGCTGGTGTGGGCGTGGGGAACAAGGTGCGGCTGCTTGCGAATCTTGAGGAACTCGCGCCTGTCGCCGGGTGCTTTTTCTCGAATGAACTCGTTGACGCATTCCCGGTCAATGTGGTCACACGCGCGGGGGGGCATCTCAAGGAAAGCTACGTCATGGCGGAGGGCGGCGACTTGTGCGAAAAGCTCGGGCCGATCAGCGACACCGCCGTCGCGGCTTACGTGGCCCGGTATGCGCCGCAACTCGAAGAGGGCCACCGCATGGAGGTGAACCGGCACGCCCAGGCGTGGATTCGCGTGGTCGCGGCAAAGCTGACCCGCGGCTTTGTGCTAACCATCGATTACGGCGACATGGCAGATCGGCTCTTCACCCTCGACCGTCCGCGTGGGACTTTGCTTGCTTACCGTGGCCACACCGCGACAGAGGATTACTTCACGGCGCCGGGGGAAACGGACTTGACGGCACACGTGAACTTCACGGCGCTGATTGATGCGGGTATGGCGGAGCGGCTTGAGTTCGCGGGGTTCACCACCCAGGAGAAACTTCTGCTGGCGCTCGGCGAAGCCAACCAATTTGCGGATGTTTACGATCCGGGTCAAACGGAAGTGGAGATGCTTAACGCGCGGCTAAAACTGAAGAGGCTAATCTCTCCCGAGGGGATGGGAAACATTTTCAAGGTATTGCTCCAACAACGCGGGGTTCCCAGGATTGAACTTACGGGTTGGAAATTCGAAAAGCAGGAGCAAGCGTAGCGCGGACCGGTTTTGTAGGTCCGCGGTTCGTCTCGCGTTGAAAAAGCCGCGGACCTACCGAACAGGCGCGCTACACATGCTCAACTGGTCTGTGCCGGGAGTTTGTAAGGTTTTTGAATATAACGGTTGGCCTCGTCCAGTGCCCCTTGCGTGTTGTCGTTGGTCTGCAAGGCGCGCTGATATTCGTTGAGGGCGCGATCGCGCTGGCCCGTCACGTCGAATATCTGACCGAGCTTCAGATGCGTCCAAACCTCAATCCACTTGGGGTCCAAGTCGCCGTCCAGGCCGCGGCGGAATTCTTCCATGGCCGCATTGTAATTGCGCAGTTTTAAATGGAGTTCCCCCAGCCGGTAGTGGGCCAGTGAGCTGTTGCTGTTAATCTGCAGCACCGCCTGATACTGCTTAATCGCATCCAAAAAAGCCTGTTCCTCGACCAGTTGATCGGCGCGCGCCATCTCCACCTGGTATTTCGTCTTGTCGTCGAATTTCAAGATGCGGCTGGCCGGGTCCACCAACACGCGCAAGGGCTTGGTGCGTGTGTCGATGGTAAAGTCCGCGGTGGTTCCAACCATCTCCACTCGCTGGGTAATGGGTTTGGAGCCCTGGCACACCACCCGAACCTCGACCGGCATGCGGAAGATATCCAGGTCCTGCTGCATCTTGCCCACAACCTGATAGCCTTTGGGGAGTCTGTATACAGCCCAGGAGCGCTTGAACTGAGGCACACCGGTGGAGTTGACCCATTGCGCGAAGAAAAATGTCAACTCTTGCTTGGAGACTTTTTCCGCCAGGCTTTGAAATTGGTCGGTGGATATGGATTTCCAAGCGTACTGCTCCGCCATCGCCCGCAGGGTCTTGTGAAAGGCCTCATCACCTATCACCCAGCGGAGCATGTGGAACACCATCGCGCCCTTATCAAAAACAATCGACTGATACTCAGGGGTAAATTCATGCAGTTGTCCAGCTTGCGCGATGGGCGTAACGTCCTCGTGGGTCAGCGCGCCCACGGCCGTATCGCGCATCAGATCTTCAAAGGCCGCGTCCCCCGCGGCCTGCTGCACGTACAGCGCTTTCGAATACTCGGCGAGACCCTCATCAAGGAACGCATCGTTCGGGGTAGCTGGACTCACCAGGCATCGCCACCACAGATGCGAAATCTCGTGCGCCAACAGCCGGTAATTAACCGGGTTGGTCAACGCGCGCGAGGCAATCGCCACCACGCCGGGGGCTGTATATCCCCCCACCGTATCGTCGCCGATTTCCACAAGAGCCAGATGACCATTGGGCAGAGGGCCGAACACATCGCTGTAAAAGGCCAAAATCTTGGCCGCCGTGTCACCGTAAGGGGCGGCAAGTCCCTCATGGCCGGGCTTAAGATAAATTGCGATGTCGGCTCCTATGGCTGTGGCCGGCTGCACCACATAGTTTCCCGCAATCACCGTTCCCGGGAACGAGGAGTTTTCAAACTCATAGGTGTAGGTAACCTTTCCGGGTTCGCGCGCCGGGGCCGCAACCTTCCCGGAGGCGATTACCGCCTCATCCGACGGGACGGTGATGTTCATCGTGGCGGAAAAGCGGTTCAGGCTATTCGTGCTGACGGGGAACCACCGGCCCGCATAGAGAAGGTAGGACCCTTCGGGCCCGATATAAGCCACTTTAATGCCTTCCACCGGGCTGCCGTCGGCGGAATTGAGCATCCCCCCGTAACTCACGGTGATCGAGGCGGGCTTTCCCGCGGCCAGCGGGTTGATGAGCGACAGGTTCAGCGTCTGGCCGTCCTGCTTGAAAGACACCTCCTGGCCCATGGTATCCACAACCTTTTCCACGCGCAAATTGCTGTGCAGTTCGAATGCGAGCGCGGTGATATCCGTGTTGGGAACAATGTCTACGCGCGCTTTGGCGCTGAGGAGGTGTTGGGACGGAAGCAGTTCCGCATTGATAACATAGTTCTTGACTTCGAAGCGCGGCGCGGCGCTCTGCGCCCGGCCCCACACCGGAGCCATTCCGAGGACCACACCTAAAAGCCCCGCCTGAACCATCCACCGGCGGTGCCAGCGGACGGCGCGTGAAAACGCAGCCAGGTTCACGCATCTAAATCGAGTCATTCTCGGCTCCCCTCGCGAAATCGTTCCGCTGTGCGCTCCGCGCTGGCGTTGCTACTCAGGCAGAAATATGTTCGCCATGGCTGCTTCATCCCACATCTCATGATCAGCAAGGCAATCTCCCCGTTCTGGACGCGTGGCAGACGGTCTGAATCCCGCCTTAATCGGCGCACTGGGGCCGCGCGATGGATTTCAGCCCTGCGGCCGTGGAGATTTGTAACCCTTGAATTGGATTATAGGCCTGACTTCCGCGTTGCATGTCGCCAATATCTATTTCGGTGGAAAAGGGGTGGCTCAAGCGACCTTTCGGGCTGTCGGGGTAGATTGGAGCACCCCCACTATCGCGTCCGCGGCGCGTTCGATCGCTCCTCCCCGCCCCAATCGGGGCTTTAAGGCTTGAAATCCCCGGATCATCTCTTCCCGCGCCTCCGGATGGTCCAGTAGATATTCTACCCGCGCGGCCACATTGGCGGCGTTGAAATCGTGTTGCATCAACTCAGGCACAAGCTCCTTCTTCGCCAGGATATTCACCATGCTGTAGTAGGGAACATTCACCAAGAGCCTTCCCACCAGCCAGGTAAGGGCGGATACGCGGTACACAACCACCATGGGACGTTCACGGATGGCCGCCTCCAGCGTGGCCGTCCCGCTGGCTACCACGGCAAGCTCCGAGTGCTGCAGCGCGTCGTAAGTGGAGTGAACCGCCGTGCGGACCGTGGCCCGGCCCACATAACACTCCAGGAGGGTTGTTTCCAGCCAACGGGGATCAATGCTGGGCGCTAAGGCTACGACGAACTGGAGTTTCCGATGCAGGCTCAGGCGCGTGGCCGCGTCAAGCATTACCGGCAAAGTTGTAATCACTTCCTTCGGGCGGCTTCCTGGCAGCAGTGCGACCGTCTGGACGGAGGCGTCCAGGCCCACTTTCGCGAAGAACTCCTGGCGCGTCAGGTGTGGCCGCACCATGTCCACCAGCGGATGCCCGACGTACTCCACTGGCACTCCCGCCTGTTTGTAAATCTCCTCTTCAAAATCGAAGATGACGATCATCTTAGCGATGCGGTCCTTCAACTTCCGCACGCGCCGCTTGCGCCACGCCCAAACCTGGGGGCTTACGAAGTAGACCACCGGTATTCGCCGCTTCTTGAGCTGCCGCGCCATCCGCAGGTTGAATTCCGGGAAATCGATTAGAATGGCAAGCTGGGGCTGGCGGCTGTCCACTTCATCCAGGAGTTTATGGAAAGCGCGATAGGCACGGGGAATTCCCGAGACGATTTCCGTGACGCCGGCGATGGCGATCTGGTGCGAGTCCACAACGGTGTCTACCGCCGCCTGCCGCATGGCTTCGCCGCCGCAGCCGAAGACTTCAATACCCGGAAGCCGAGTCTGGAGAGCCCGCGCCAATCCCGCGCCGTAGATGTCGCCGGAGCGCTCTCCCGCCACGATCATAATTCGGGGTGCGGGACTTGGGACACGGGACTCGGGATTCTGGAACAGGGACACGGGATTGGGACCTCGCCCTGATTCTCTCACAAGATCTTGAAAAGTCTAAGGTGCTGTAAGGCTGGGGAGCGCCGCAGACCGAGGTGGCGACATGTTCGCCAGAAGCGCCGTGCCCTGTGTCCCAATTCCCGTGTCCCGCATTAGGGGCGCTCAGGCAAGGACTGAGTCCCGGCGACAGCCCGCGCCGCGGGAAGCTCCTGGTCCTTGTACTGAAGTTGATAGAGCTTGAAGTATATCCCCCGCTGATCGAGCAATTCTTGATGCGTGCCCACTTCCCGCACGCGCCCCTTGTGCATGACCACAATCTTGCTGGCGTTCTGAATGGTGGAGAGCCGGTGCGCAATCACCAGGGAGGTGCGGTTCTCGATCAGGCGTCTCAATCCCTCCCGCAGCAAGTGTTCGGTCTCCGGATCCACGCTGGAAGTGGCTTCGTCGAGGACCAGAATGCGGGGATTGTGTGCTAACGCGCGCGCGAACGACAGCAACTGTTTTTGACCCACGGAGAGCGTCGCCCCACGCTCCTTAACGGGCTCCTCAAACCCCGCCGGCAAACTCGCAATAAACTCCTCGAGGTTTACCTGTTGGGCCGCCGCCCGTACCTGCGCATCGGTAATGCCCGCGCTGCCCAGCCGTATGTTGCTCGCGATGGTTCCGGAAAAAAGGAAGGGGTCTTGCAGCACGATGCCAAAATTCCTGCGCAAATCACCCAGGCGGAGTTCGCGGATGTCAATGCCGTCGAAGGTGATGCTGCCTTCCTGCACTTCGTAGAAGCGCAAGAGCAGGTTGGTGAGGGTGGTCTTTCCCGCCCCGGTGTGGCCCACCACCGCCACCGTTTCCCCCGGCTCGATGGCGAAGCTGATGTTGTCCAGAACTTTGTGGTCGTCCTTGTAGGCGAACCCGACCTTATGAAATTCCACCTCCCCACGCGGGTGCGCAAGCGGCCGGGGCTGCGCGGGGTCGACGATCGTCACGGGCGTATCCAGCAGCTTAAAGATGCGTTCCGAGCTCGCCATTGCAGCCTGCAACAAGTTGTACTTGTCGCTCAAGTCTTGAATGGGGCGGAAGAAACGCTGCGAGTACTGAATGAATGCGATGGCCGTCCCTACGCTCACGGCGCCGCGCAAGGCCATCCCCCCGCCCATATAGAGAATAATGGCGACGGCTATCACGCCCACCAGTTCTACGGCGGGAAAGAACAGGCCGTATGCCAAGATGGAATCCTTGTAAGCCTCCATGTGGGCACGATTGGCAGCCTCGAATTCGTCGAAGCTCCGGTCCTCGCGATTGAAAAGTTGCAGCACCGCCATGCCGGTCACGTGCTCCTGCAAATAGGCGTTAATGCGCGCAATCGCCGTTCGAATGCGCCGGTAGGAGTCACGCACCGCCCGCCGGAACGCTCCGGTAACAATTGCAATCACCGGCAGCACGGAAAAGGTCAGCAACGCCAGCTTCCAGTTTACATACAGCATCACTACCATGATGCTCAGGAGGGTGAAAAAATCCCCGAAGATCGCCACCACACCTGATGAAAAGAGGTCGTTCAGAACGTCCACGTCCGTCGTCACCCGAGTTACCAGGCGGCCCACGGGGTTGCGATCGAAAAAGCCCATTTCCAACCGCTGCAAGTGGAGGAAGAGCTCTTTGCGCAGGTCGTACATTACCTTCTGCCCCACCAGTTGCATGGCGAAAGACTGAGAGAATTCCAGCAAGAAGCTGAACAACACTGTCGGAAGGAATAGTGCGAAAGCAATCTGGGCAATGCCCACCAGGGGATCGCGGCTGAGAAAATGCGCAAGCACATGCGGAAGGTGCTGGCCGCGGGCAGGATCCAGGTAGCGGTCTACTTCCACCATCATCAGGTAGGCCGGGACGGCCTGAAGCATTCCGTAAATAAACGTTGTAATGAGCGCGAACAAAGTCATACGCCAGTACGGACGAAGGTACTCCATCAATCGCCGCATCAGCCGCGAGTCGTACGCTTTACCGATAATCTCTTCTTCTTGAGAACTAGCTGCCATAATCCTAAAAAGGCGCCAGGAGCTAGAAGTTAGTAGTCAGAATGAAAAGCCTGACTCCTGGCTCCGGACTCCTACCTCCTAACCCCTGCCTTACGCTTCCTTTTCCAATGCTTCTTCAATCAACTGTTTGTTGTAGAGCTCCGCGTAATAGCCGGTCATGGCCAGCAACTCCGCGTGCGTGCCGCGCTCCACGATTTCCCCGTCGTGCAGCACCACGATTTCATCGGCGTTCTGGATGGTGGAAACGCGATGCGAAATCAAAATGGTTGTGCGGCCCGCCACGACGCCGGTGAGTTGCCGCAGGATGGTCTCCTCCGTGTAGGTGTCGACGCTGGAAAGCGCATCATCCAGAATCAGAATGCGCGGATTGCGAATGACCGCGCGGGAAATGGCGGTCCGCTGCTTCTGCCCGCCGGAAAGTGTCAGCCCGCGCTCCCCCACCATGGTGTCAAACTTCATGGGAAAGCTGTTAATTTCGGGGAGAATATTGGAAATTTCGGCGGCGCGCTCCACCTGGGCATCGGTCGCCTCCGGCGCGCCCAGCCTTACATTTTCGCGGATCGTCTCACTGAACAGAAATGTTTCCTGCGGCACAAATCCGATGGCTTTGCGCAAGGTGTGGAGAGGAATCTGGCGGATGGGAACGCCGTCGATGAACAACGTTCCCGGCGGAGCGTCGTACAAGCGGGGGATCAGACTCACCAACGTGGATTTTCCCGAGCCCGTCGCCCCCACCACCGCCAGAGTCCTGCCTGCCGGAATGTGCAAGTTGATATTCTTTAGAATCGCGTGGCCGTTGTAACTGAAGCTCAGATTGCGGAACTCGATATCGCCCATCAGTGCGGTTATGGGATCTACAGGAACCTCGCGGTTGTCGATATCAGGTTTGGCGTCAAAGATGGTCATCAATCGTCCCTGCGATGCCAACCCCCGCTGTACGAGGTTGGTCACGTAACCCAGCGCGACGATGGGCCAGATCAGGTTGGCGAGATACACATTGAACGCGGCAAATGTTCCGATGGAAATCATTCCCCGCGCCACGTGCCATCCACCCACCACCAGGACCATCATTATCGCCAAGGCATACATCAATCCCATGGCGGGCCACAGGAAGCTGGAGATCCAGATCAACCCCTTGTTTTTTTCCACGAAGTCCCGGTTCATCACGCGAAACGTCGCCATCTCCGCATCTTCCTGGCAAAAGGCGCGAACCACCCGCACTCCCGAGATGTTTTCGCGCACCCGCTCCGTGATCTCGGAATAAAGCGCTTGGATCTTTTCGAAGCGCTCATGGATTTTGGCTCCGAAATATTTGACCCCCACGGAAACCAGGGGCAGGGGCGCAAGCGCCATTAGCGTCAGGCGCCAATCCAGGTGGATCATCAAGCCGATGGTCAAGATGCCGGTCACCACGGTGGTGGCTGAATACATGATGCCCGGACCCATCATGTTGCGAACGGCGTTCAGGTCGTTGGTGAGCTTGGACATCAGGTCGCCGGTTCGGTGCTCGGTGTAGTACCGCGGCGAAAGGCGCAGCAGGTGCCGGAACAGGTCATTGCGCAAGTCGTATTCGGCGTCGCGGGAGATGCCGATCAGAATCCAGCGGGTCCAGAATTGGAAAAAGGCCTTGATCAGCGAAAAACCCACGAGCAGGCCGGCCACGATTGCTAATTGCCGAACCAGCACGCCGTGCGAGCGGATGCTGGCATTATTCAAGTCGTCGATTCCAGACTTGATGACCAGTACAAGGAGTGCTCCCAGGGACTGTCCAATGACCAGGCAGACGAATCCAACAATAAAGCGCGCCTTGTAGCGAGCAAGATACGGCCGAATTGGACGGAAGCGGTCGAACATCCAGAACCTTATGACCCAAACCCCTTGATCTTGTCCCCAAGACTAAGGAGAGCCAAACCATTTGATTATAACGGAGGGCTGAAGATACCGGAACCTTGTTTGTCTTGGTATGGCCGAAAGTCCACAAGCCTGCTGGAAAACCTGGCGCGTTGCGAGTACGATGGGGTCGCGTTTGGCCGTTCTGCGAGCGCGGCCAAACAAGTTTTGTTCCAGGGAGCCCTGTATGGCGAATAATGAATCCGACGACGACCGGGGAAAAAGGATTGAGGAGCTGAAACGCCGGGTGGTGGAGCTTGCCGGCGGGGAGTTGAAGACCGGGGAGCTTGAGCCGTGCCCGCCTGATGTGGAAGAAGGATTCTGGCAGCACGTGGTGGAATACGAGGAAGCTCCCTGGACGACTCACCTTCAGCAATTGGAGAGGGCCGGCGTTTCCATGCCCGCGCCGGAAACGCTCACTGACCGGGAGGTGACCGCCAAGCTCTGGGAGGTCATCAATAAGCTTGCCCAGTTGCGGATCTTCCTGGAAGAAACCGACCATCTGAGTGACCGCGAGCTTTACACAACTCTCTGGAGTGACGAACTGCGCGAGGAAACGAAAGACGTCCTGCTGGACCAGGACTCCGCTTGTCATTATCAAATGCTGAGCAGTGGCAGCGACGAAGACAACCAACTCTATCTCAAATATTACGCCGATGAGAAGTGGCGCAAAGATTGGCACGAGGAATACCCGGACGATCCCATGCCGGACCACGAAGACCCGCCCTACGATCGCGGCCGCCTGCTGCCCCAACCCCATTACGGGCCGCCTTCCGATTTGCCTATCAACTAGCGGAGCAAGACACAGGGGCCAAATCAAAATCTGAGCCCTCTCCCGGGGGAAGACGGCAAGGCATGGTAAGTCTTGGTAGTGGTGTCATTTGCTGTGGCACGGCCATCTGAAGCTGTGAAAAAATCAATTTTGGGCCTGTTATCCACGATGTAACTCATTGAAAATGCATGATGCCAAAATTTGAAAATCCGATTTTT
>JBEKQO010000148.1:0-17399 GCA_049519635.1 Terriglobia bacterium
TTGAGGATGACGCGGCCATCGTTGTCGAAACCGATTTCGGAAATCTGCATGACGTGCAACGAAACGAAGTCACCGAGCGAACTACCCGGAAAACCCATGCTGAACGTCACGACCTGCCCAATCAATTCTTCCTGCGCTGCCAGGGTGTGGAGCACACCGCCGGGATCGATGCAACGAATCTCCATCTGGCCGATGGAGCTGGAGCCGTTCTTGTCGTCGATGGATTGTTCCGCGCCGGTAGGCACGTACATGTAGGGCAGCAATTGCGGCAGGCCCGCAACGGTCAGCAACAGGCTGGGATTGGTCGCCACCACCCACATCCACGCGGTCGGGGCGAGGGCGGGCCACACCTCAAATTCATAAGGCAGCCCGCGCGCGGCCAGCGAATACGCCAACAATGAGCCGTTGCCCGTCGCCTGTAATATCGTGGCTTGGCCGCTGATCAGGGTGGTGAGCGCGGCATCGATGGTCGTGCCCATGCCGGTAAAAAAGCCGGCCAGGCCCGGGATGTTATAGAGGTTGAGGAGCATCAGGATCATGCCCCAGGTTCCCTCTTGCCAGACGGAAAGCGGCGATCCGGAATACCCGCCGGTGGAATCGTTGTAAGGCTTCATCCCGGCGAATGGCGTTGCAAGTGAATAGGCCTCGTTGTAAGAGTTGGCGGCGTTTGAAAGCGCGATGGTTTGATGGGTCAAAAGGAAATTCTGGTAAGCAAACTCCGCGCATTGCAGGGCGATATCGTCGCGCCCGGAGGCGTGGGCCCACAGCGCCGCCCAATGGCCGGAAGCGTCGAGCGCCTGGCTGGTGTCGAGCGTGCTTCCCGTCACACCCTGGGCGAAGTGGCCCGGCGTCAAGCCCGCGGGCGCAATATAGAGGTTGGCAAGCAGGTTGGTATCGATGCTGGCGGCGGCGGCGCTGGCAGCCGCCGCGGTGGCAGAGAGCGAACTCGCCTGGGCGGAAGTGATTTGCTGCGTTTTGCTCAATGAGGTAGCGGCCACTGGCAGCGCGTTGGCGGCGCGCTGAAAGGCAAACCACAGGTCGGTTTGATGTTCGGTGGAAACGGTGGGAACCAATCCCGGTACAAACTGATAGCCCGGATTCTGATAGCTCCCGTACCCTTCGTAAAACAAGCCATGCGAAAGGTCCGCCGCGGTGCTCTGCAAAGTGAGCAGGAAATTGATCATCCCTTGCAGGGCCAGCGCGGCACTGAAGTCCTGCGAAAGCCGCATATAGACGCAGTAGGCATACACCACCCAAGCCATCGCGCCGGCGCGGATGTAGGCCTGATCCACTTGGCCGTTGTAAGTGTCATAGCTGAAACTGAGCGAATTCAACGGTTGTAGGGATCCGACGCTCAGGTTATCGAAGTAAAGGTCGGTATTCGCCGCCGTGAGGGTAAGCTTGAAGCCGGCGATCTTGACCAGCGTATCAGACAGGAGATTGGAAATTTCCGATTGCAAATTTATTAGCGTGGTGCGCCAATTCGTGGCGCCCGGACCGATGGGCACGGTGATGACCGTGCCGGCCAGCGTCGCCAGGCCGGCCACGGCGCTGGTGACCTGAACATCAGTCACCAGGCCCTTCGTGGTCGTAATGCTGATGTCGAAAACAAAAGTTGCCCCCGGCGCTTCCATGTGCTCAAAGCTCAGTTGATGATCCGTGGTGTCGGGGAAACCGCTGCCCACGTAAGTAAAGACGTCATTCGCGGAGCCGGAGTGAAAATCCAGAATGTTGCCCGTGCCATAAGGCGGCTCCTGGGGTGACACCGAGTTGGCCGCGATGTTTCCGACGCGGGCGCCGGTACCCGCTTTCGACCACCGCGCAGTTGACCCGTCTTCCGCGTTTTCAAGCACCAGCGAAGCCAGGTAACCCGGGGTAGCGAGAAATGTATTCAGTTGATTAATGATTTTTTCCGCCGCGGTAAAATTCCCCGCGGACGAATAGGCCACAATGGCCAGGGCGCAATCATAGATGAAGCTGCGACTCTGCATGGTCGGCAGGTCCGTGGCGCCGGGATCGGGAACGAAAAGCGGATCGCTGGTGGGAACGTCGAAGGAGCGCGGCAGGTCGGAATACTCCAGCGCCGATCCCAACGAGTCCGAAATTTCCGTCCATCCCACCACCGGGTCGTTGTAGAGGATATGGACCGCCGCGGTGCCGGGCGTGGCCATGGCGCTCGAACCGGCGCGCGCGTGGAAGCCGTCGCTCTGCACGATGATGGGGATATTGTCTTCCAGCAAATATTCGAGATCGGTCTGGATGTAAACCTGGGCTTTGTAATTCGTCAGCTTACCGCCCAGCGAGGCTCCCGCCTGCGGCGCCTGGCAAACGCCCGTGTTGGTGTGCGCCACCCAGCCGGTGGGAATCGTGGAACCGCTCCACCCGCTTGCGGGCGGCGCGATGCTGGTGGGATAGAGCGCCGCCAGCAGCAGGCCCGCGCGCACACCCGCCAGGCTCCACGTATAACCTCCGGCGTAAGCGCCGCCCCCGGCGGGAACCGTTGTTTGCAGCCCCGAGCTGCCTTGGTAGTACCAAACATCGCTGTGGACAAACACATCGACCCGGTACGAACTCTGCGCGTTGAGCAAATTGAAAACATAGCCCGCCGCCACCCAGTAGGTATTCTGATAGCCAAGAGCAATGAGTTTCCAAAGCTGGGTGTTGTCACCGGTCAGCCCCCCGAGTTGCGTCGGCCAATTGGGAGGATTGCTGGTGTTGGCGGTAGCGCCGGTATAGAGCGCCATCTGGACGTTATTATTCGAGTCCACGATCAGTGAAGCAAAAGGATAATGGGCGTTGGCGGTCCACTTGGCGATGACGCCCTGAGTTTGCGGGGGCCCCGGCGTAATCCAGGTGGAATTGGCGTTGTAGAGTAGTGCGCCGATGGATTGCTCCATCGCCGAGGTGACTTCGTAGGTGTTCACCAGCAGGTTGCCCCAGGGAAGCGCCATGCCCGATTCGTTCACGGGGTAACCGTCCGGGCCCAATTGATTGTCCGCCCACAGGCCGGGCGGCAAAGCCGCCACGATCGATTCAATTGGCGCCATCGCCAAGGGAGCTTCCTGGGCGCCGCTCACCGTCAGACCCGTCAGAAAATTGATCTGCGAGCTGAGGCCGCACTCCACCAGACCCGTGGCAGGCTCTTCTGCTATCGCCGTGCTCGAGGCGCCCTGCGTCAGGAGGGCGCCGCCAAGCCAGTTGCCATTAGGGCTCGATTGCCGCCCGTAGAGCCATGCCAGCGAAAGGTTCATCGCTTGCCAAAAGTTCCCGGGCCAGTAGTTGGATACGTTGGGCATATAAATTCTGAATTCTGAATTATGAATTCTGAAAAAGGGCCGAAGGCTTTTTCGCTTTCAGCATTCAGAATTCATAATTTCCTACGTTCCCCACCCGCCAATCCCCCACGACATCGCCCCGTACCCAGACTGGGTGAGCGACTGGATTTGCGACTGCGTGAAGCTGGCGAGCACAATCCCGAACTGCGGGAGCTGAAGAACGTACAGGGGCTGCTTCTGCGGCGAGCTCAGGCCGGATTGCCAAGTTTGATTTCCGTTAATCATAGCTAACAGCTCACAGCTAACAGCTCACAGCGGGCAGCCAAAACTGTCGGCTGTTAGCTGTTGGCTGTAAGCTTTCTCCTCACGTCACCACCTGCCTAAACTTCAGGTGGAAGCTATACTGCCCCGCGGCTTTGTACGCGGCGGTCCAGTTGGTGTCCTCGAGCCAGTAGTTCGTAACACTGCTCTGTGAACTATCCGGATAATAGGCAAAGACGGCGCCCTGGAGCGCGTAGTTCATGAATTGCGCCCAGGCCTGGACGTCGGAGCCAATGCCCACCCACTCCAGATCGAGATCGAGGAAATTGTCGATGCGTTCGAGCACCGACTCGCGCACCCCGCTCGACGCCACGTTGTCGTGCCGCACCGCCGTTGATGAGTACGCGGGCACCTTGGTGGGCGGCCGCAGGAACATGAGCGTCGCCGAGCCGCTGCCGTAGGGATAAACGATTGCTGGGTTAGCCATATTAGTGCACCAAGAACAGGTCAAAGTGCAAAACGCAAAGCGCAAAACCAGCCGGGTTTGACTTTGCTGTTTTGACTTTTGAGTTTTGTGCCTTGAGTTTTAACTTGTTCTTCATATCAGTGTCCCACTGCCGTAGTGATAAACGATCGATGGATCTGCCACTTCAAACCGTCCACCGCAACTCAAAGTGCAAAACGCACAGCCAGCCGGTTTTGCCTTCGCCGTTTTGACTTTTGCGTTTTGCGCTTTGCCTTTTGACTTGCTCTTCATGTCAATGACCCACAGGGGACCCGCGCTGCGCGCTGGTTGCCGTCACGTTCACTCCCCGCGCCACCGCGCCGTTGACAGCGCCCGCGACGTAGTTTTCAAAGTCCTGCGTGCCGCGAATGATCACCACGCCTGAGCCACTAAACCGCGTGGAGGCTCCTGCGGCGCCCGGCGCCAGCGCCGGCGACGGCTGGCCGTAAGGTTCTGCACCCGCGCCGGATCCCGCCCCGCGCGCGGCCCCGCCGCTCCCGCCGGCGGTGTGACGGTGACCGCCCGTGCCGGCCAGCAGCGCATATTGCGCCGCGGCCTCAAAGTGCAGGCCCGCGGCGATGATCGCGGCGGGGTTGGGCGGCCAGGCTCCTTCGGCGAGCATGGCGATGCCGCGTGCCGTTTCCCAAACTGCCTCCACCCCCGCCTGGGCCTTGCGGCCGGCCACCAACCCAGCCAGCCCCTTGCTCGCCAACTCCGCCCCTACCGCCGATTGCGAGCGGAGGGCGAGCGTCGAGCGCTCGACGGCATTCGCGTGCAGATCCGTCTGGGCCGTGGTGGTGGTAATTTCGGGCGCCAGCGCGCGGAAGGCTTCGTGCGTTTGGCGGAGCGGCACCACGGCCATCTGGCTTTGATTGTGCAATCGGGAAAATGCCGCCGCAGCGTCCTGCTGAGCCTTCGCGGCCTTCAGAACTTCCGCCGTGTGCTCGCTCATGGTCCTGGCGCTTTTCTCTAGCCCGGCGGAAGATGCGTCCAGAAGTTTCAGCGCCGACTGCGCGCGCTGTGGGTGCGCGCCGAGTTGGAGCAGTAGACTAAGAATGTTGTTTTCGCCTTGTTCCATTTTTAGCTCCCCAATATCCGCATTCAGCTTTCAGTTAGTACCTCGTTGCATTAATGAGCGATATTATTCATGGCCCACGGAAGGGCGGGGCTTCAGCCCCGCCGCCTCAGGGCGGAGGGTTGAATGGGCCTTTAGGCCCTGAAGGGACGTCGCTTCAGGGGCTAAAGCCCCTAAATCCCTGCCGAGTTCTGTGGAGGGGCCAAAGCCCCGCCCTTCCAAAATCGTGGTGAGAAATGCGGGCTAGTCCGGATCTTTCACTGCACGGACAGCCAACTGTCAGCTGTAAGCTGTTAGCTGTAAGCTGCCTCCTCACCACTCGACCACATTCTCTTCCTTCTCCAACTCACCTCGGTCGCGGGCGGCTAGGGTCTCAGCCGCGGTGCAATCCAGCAGATAAGCCGGCATCCCAATGAGCTCCAGGAGTTCGCTCGGACGGCACTGGCTGCGCTTCGCCACTTCCGCCAAATACAGAAGCCGCTCCTTGTCCTCCAGGAAATCGGCCGAGGTCTTCAGTCGGGGGCTGGGTTCTGGGGGCTGGGTTCTGGGGATTGTCCCCAGCCCCTAGCCCCGAATCCCCAGTCCCTGCGCTGAACACCTCGCCTCGCAACCAGCGGAAAACGAATTTCAAATCATCAATCAGTATGTCTGCCAGGCCGATTTCACCGGCTTCCGGAGCCGACGCGAAGCGGGGTTCTACAAAGATGCGTGTCAGCGTCCCGGTTAACCACGTTGTAAACGCCTCAACATCCTCCGTCCTGATTTCCTCGGGCTTGGCGTCGGTAACCCGGGCTTGGAGTTGCGTGCCCGCCCGTCCCATGGCCAGAGCAGCGAAAACCGGAGGCCGGCAAAGCAGCACCGGGAGCCCGGAGGCCGGCAGCACGACGCGCTCAATGTTGGCGCGCTCAAGGGCGCGCCGGAAGTCTTCTGCTTTGGCAATACCGTTCACTATTTCCGCTGGGCTCATCGGATCCTCGCTAGAGACCCCTCCAGCGCGCGTCCAGCGCAAGCCGGACGCGCATTGAAGGTTTTACCGTGCCTCGCTAACGCTCCTCCCGCTGGTCCGTGGCAGCGTTTTTCTCCTGGGGCTCTTTCGTGTCCGCGGCGCCTTTCTGTTCGCCTGATTTCTTGGCCGCGGCAACTTTCTGCTCGCCTTCTTTCTTATCTGCTTCAGCTTTGTGCGACATTGGCCATCACCTCCCTTCAAAATAAAGTTAGGCCGAACTTCTCACCACATTTGGACACCACCGGAAGGGCGGTTCCCGAATTGCCCCTACAATCCCCGCTATGTCTGCCGGTACACCTTCCCGCCCCGGTCGCCCACCGGGCGATTCAGGTCCGCGATGGCCTGAAAGGTGATCTTGTAAGTGGTCTCTTTGGCGCGCTGGAACGGCAGCTTCACCGTCTCTTTTTGATAGGCGCGGTAGATCTGGGAGACGACGAACTTGGAAGTCTGGTCCTTGCGTTTAGAGATCAGCAGCACGCTGAATTTGGGCACCGGCTTCAGGCCGCCGAAAGCGATTTCTTCGTAGGTTTGCGCCCCTGCGGGCAACGCGCTGTCGGTCCCCGTGGCGTAAGTGCCGTGGGGAATGAGGATCTGAAGCTTGTTGCAGTCCGATTCTTTCAGCGTGACGCCGATCGAATCCACTTCCCCCGTCATTACCGCATCAATGGGCAGTGTTTCCTGGTCGGCCGTGGTTTCTTCAACCTTGGCGCCGATATCGAGATCGGTCACGCCTTCCAGGGCTCCCGCGAAAAGGTAAGCCGGCGCCAGCGCCACGCAGGTCCACACCACGGTGGAACCATCGGAGGTCGTAGCGCCCACCGCGATGCCCCAGGTGCCGGGCGCGTTCGCAAACGTGTTGCCGCCTGTTGTGCACTCCTGAACGTTGCCGTTCGAGTCCAAAATCATCTGGCCGGGGGTGACGGCCTGCGCGGCTGACCACGCCGGTTCCGAGGGCGTGCCGTCCGCGCCGATGATGTGTCGTTTCCCGCTGGCAGGCGCGCAGACATTCAAATAAATCCATCCGGGGCCTTGGTGGATGAGGGTTGGGGTCGATGTACCTAAAGCCATATTACCTCCTAACATTTTGCCTTTTGCGATTTGACTTTTGACTTGCTCTGGGCTCAGGGAACAACAAGGCAAAAGGCAAAGCGCAAAAGTCAAAAGGCAAAAGTTATATCTCTTCCAGCTCAAACAGCACCGTCAGCGTGATCCGCATCACGGGCGCGTCGATGCCGGGGACCGCGACTTGACCGGGGATATGCGACTCGACAAAAACCTCATTCACGGTCCCGGCGGCGTTCGGCACGGTTGCGCCGCTGGGCACGGTCTCATGCTGAATGGGCAGAGAAGTGGTCCAGTCGCCGAGGGAGGGCCAAAGTCCGGCGCTGGTGACAATCATGTCGAGCAGGCGCGCATAATCCTGTGCGTCCTCCTGCGCCATCTCCAGATCGTACTGGCCGGTATCGAGCGCCAGGTGGATGCGAACTTCGTGATGCCGGGTGGTCTTGTCGTCACCGCGGTCGAAGTTGGTGGCCGCGATTTCCAGGGTGAGCCAGGGCCAACCCATCCGCGGGCCGGGGCCCTTGTGGAATTCCGCAATGGGGCTGAGCGGCTGATTACCGTCCACGGCGCGCGCGGCGTTGACGACGGTTAGCGCCGCGGCCTGGTCGCGCTGGATGATCGCGATCAGTTGATTAACCAGCGGCTTGGCGAATTGTGCCTGGTAAGCCTGAGTCCAAGACATATGAGCTTCTCACCACCAAGACACGAAGACACCAAGTTAGGATTTGAAAAACCTAAAAGCTCTCTTTGTGCCTTGGTGTCTTGGTGGTCATCATTCCCTTCTAGAATTCGCGCCGGTCCCACTTCTTGAAAACGTTCGTCGAACTCTCGCTCGAAGTCTCGCTCGGATACTGGTCTCCGCCGGCTACGCCTCCCAATTGCGCGCGCGGCGTTTCGACCTTGGCGAGGGGGTCGAACAAGTAGTCGTAGTCACCGCCCTGGGCCAGCGGCTCGCCGTCCACATCACGGGCATTGAGCTTGTTGCACAGCTCGCGGAATCCGTCCTCGAAGCTTTTAGCCACACGGGCCGCCGCGGCAACCCCCGAAGTTTCAAACACCTCGGCAAGTTGCGCGCAAGCGCCATAACGGTTGATCTTCTCCAGCAGGTTCAACTGGTCGGTGCTAAAGGCTCCCTGCCAGGCGGCGAATCCCAGGCTTGCAAAGGCTTCCTGGAAGCGCCGCTGCAAAATGGCATCAATTTCCCCTGCCACGTCATCAATGAAATTCTGGATGAGGGTGTCGGAGGGTCCTTTCGGCCCATTGCGCGTAAACGTGGGAAGCATGCCGGCGACCTGGGTGATTGTTGTGTAAGACATAGATTTTCCTCTATCGGGTGATCCGATGATCGGATGATCGGGTGAACAACAACCAGATTCGGAGCGGGTGGCACTTTGTTCACCCGATCACCGGATCACCCGATCACCCGATCCCTTAGACCGTCACACAAACGCTGATCGTCGTCCCGCTTCCGGAATCGACGGTGTAATAGAGATTGGTCGCGTCCGCTGCTTGCGTGCGGTGCACGGCCACATACGACGTGAGCAAAACCAGTTCATCCTTAGGCGTCTGGCCGACAGACTGATTGTTGGGGGCCACGATGCCGTGGGGAATCGCATTGGCCCCGCTCGCGAGGCCGGTAATATCCACCCGGATGCGCCGCACAAGCTGGCGACGGTCCAGGCGGAAGGTGTAAAGCGTGGTGTAAGTTGCTGATGCTGACATAGGTCCTCCAAAACTAGGTGTCAGGTGTCAGGTGTCGGGTGCCAGGGATCAGGTTTCAGGTACAAGGCGCCAGGTGTTAGGGTTCCGATTTTCCCTGACACCTGATACTCGGCACCTGACACCTGCCTTTCTGGCACCTCGCACCTGGAACCTACTTCTTCTTTGCCTTCGCCGCTTTGGCTCCGTCCTTCGCCGCCGCAGCGTCTTCATCGGCGCGCTCGTCGGCTTCTTCCTCTGCCCGATCGTCGGCTTTTTCCTGTGCCGCATCCTGGGCTTTTTCCTTCTTTGTTGCCTTCGCCGCTCGGAATGCCGCGAACTCCTCGTACTCTGCTTTCTCGGCTACAGCTTTGGCGGCGGCTGCGTCCGCATCTTTCTGGGCTTTCTTTTCCCGCGCTTCCGCGCCGCCGATGGGATCGGGCTTGCCCTGAAACAACGGCACCTGGCCGTAGATCAGAATGCCGGCTTCCTCTTCTGTCAGTTCGATTTCGCCCGAGGCGTCTACCGGGATCAACTTCCCGTGACACGCGCTGGGCATCAACTTGGCCGCGGCGCCGCCCTTCGCGACATACAGGACGTTGTTCTTTTCAATGGGTTGAAGAACTAAATACTTGGACATTGCAAACCTCCACGAATGGGTTCTGGGCGCGGGGTCCTGGGTACAGGGGATTTCCCCCGTCCCCAGCCCCTAATCCCCAGCTCCTGCTTTTAGGCCACCGCGCTCTTAAACGCATACATGGCGCCGGGTACGACGAGCTTCACGCAATAGTAGGTTTGGTACTCGATCATGTCGCCACTGCGCTCTTCCACGCGATAACGCTTCACCAGCATGCCGCCGTTCTGGGGAACGCCGTAGAGCCAGCGGAAAGTGGTGCCGGGGGTAATCATCAACTGGCCTTGCCCCGGAGGCACGTACGCCAGAATGGCGTTTTTCCCCCAGATGTAGTTGAGGTTGTGAGCGAGGCCCTGTTGCGACGTGTCATACAGAGCTTTGGCAACAACGAAGTTGTCAACATTGAAGAGGCCGCCCAACTGCTGATCGGTGGGATAACCGAGGGGCAGGGCGTGATTCTTGAAACGGTCGAGGATGATGGGGTGCTGGATGAGCTGCAGCCATACCGGATAGCCAACCAGCAGCGTGTTCGGCTCCTTGGTGCAGCTCAGCAGGATGGTGGAACGCTGTGCGGTGATGGCGGCAACGGGGTCGGAGTTTTGGAAATCGCTCCACTGGCCCGTGCCCGCCAGGGTGGTGCTGGGCACCGTGGCGGAGTTCATAATGAGGTTGTAGATCTGGATTTCCCGCTGCTTATCGATGATGTCGGCGAGGGTTTCCGTGGTAAAGACCTCGGGGCCCGTGGAAAAATCCCATTTGGCCCGCAGTTCGTCAGGGATGAGCTGCTTCTGCGCTTTGCCGTCGCAGTAGTACTCATCGTTGGACATGCGCCAGCCGGGCATCTCGTTGGCTTCGCTCCCCGGCGCGCGCTCCGTGTTGTAAGACTTGAAACGCTCGAACCCGAAGATGGGGTAACGATCGTTTTGCTTGGAAACCGGGAAATCGGGGAAAAGCCGTCCCCCCACGAAATCCTGGTTGCGATAGACGATGGAATAGTTGGTCAGAAACTGGTCAAGATGGGCTAAGGAAACTTCCATTGAAACCTCTTGGTATCGGGTGATCGGGTGATCGGATGATCGGGTGAACAAATCCCGATCGCCAGATCCTCCAGTCATCCGACTGGGGCGCAGCGCAGTCGGTCTCGCATGATAGAGACTTCTGCGCCGGGCCCATACAAAACAAGCCTTCCGGCGACCGACCGACCAACTGAGCGGGCTTTTAGATCACCCGATCACCTGATCGCCCGATCACCCGATTGCTACACCTTCGTTTGGTGCAGACTCACCTGAATGCGAATCTTCTGGTTCACCGCCGTGGGCGGGTACTTCGCTTTGCCCACTACATACGCGGTGTTGCCGGTGGTGACGTTGCGGATGGAAGTGACGCGGCCATAGGCGTCCGCGATAACCACATCGTCTTCCGCCTGGATGGTCGTGTCCGCCGCGATCACCTCCGCCTCCGGGGCGTTGATGATCAGGCCCCAGGCCCGGCCCTGCGAAACGAAAGGCGCGGGCGGCGCCGAACCGTTGATGGGATTGTTGGTGGTGGGATCGAGCCACAGTTCTGAAGTGAGCGGGTAGCCCGGCTCCACCACATCCATGGAAAGTACGCCGGTGGGCACCGTGTTGAAACCGGAAGGCAGCCCGACGTAGAAATCCGATTCTGTCGAGAGGTTAGTGACCGGCAAGCTCATCACCGTGCCGCGGAGGGCGCGGATGTTGGTGTCAAACTTGGCGGCCGTCAATCCTTGATTTCCAAGCATAATTCCTCCTTTTTGTTTAGCTGACAGCCGACAGCCAACAGCTTGTTGTTACTGTGGGCTGTTAGCTGTGAGCTGTTGGCTTTTTCACTTCACGCGCTTTTCGCATCCGCGCGGTAGTTCTTCAGCAGATCAGGATTTTCTTTCGCCACCAAGGCGCCGGCCTTGCGATGGGCTTCCAACTCGCCCAGGCGCACGTCCGTCTGCATGAGCTGCTGTTTTTTCTCTTCCACCAGGCGCGAGAAGAGATGCCGGGGCGATTCGCCGGTTTCCGAGCCGGAGCCGCCAATACCGACCACCGAGTTGGTCTTGACCAGCGCCGGCCGGTCTTCGATGAGGGCTTTGAAGGCCGCGCCGTCGGCAAGCGCCAGGCGCAGCGGGGCGCCCGTGGCCATCATGGCGGGTGTGATTTGGCCGCGGTTGAAGGCGCTCTGGACGCGCTGCTCGGCGTCCTTGGCTCGGCGCCAGGCGGAGCGGCTGATGGTGCCGGAATCGTCCAGCGCATCCAGCCGGCTGTTGTCGAGCCTGCCGTCTGCGCCGATCGCTTCCGATAGCAATGTGACCTCGGCCTTGAGGGGATGGAGCGCCAGCGTCACCAAGCCGCGGATCTCTTCGCGGGATCTGCCTTCCGCGCCGATATCCTTGGCAAAACTTGCGGCTAACTGCGCGCCCGCCTCCTCCTTGCCGGAACACGCCGCAGCGTCCAGATGCGCTGCCGCATACTGGCACAGGTGGTCGTGTTCGATTTCACCGATCTTATTGTCTCCGTCGTAGGCTTCATGTTTGCCGTCCGCGGAGCACCTGAGGGTTAACTTCGCCATTTTATTTCTTCCTCCGTTCCCCGCCTGACGGCGGTCTGTTGGTTGGGATTCGGATTCCCGGATGGGGGGGTCGGATTTCCAACTCCCGATTCCAGGCTCCCGTTGGGTGGTTGCCAGCCATATTTCCGGCAGTTCGTCGAGAAAAGGTTGATTAGTAAGGGCCACGCTGGTGAGGGTCAAGCCTTGGCCTTCACCCGTTTTGCGATCGGGATATTCCTTGGCAAAGGCCGCCGAGACGTAGCGGTATTCGCGCTTTTTGATCAGCCCGCGGGCGCGATCGGTAGGCTCGTAGCGGCCCCAGAGGATGTAGCGATGGTCGATTTTCGCTTGACGATTTTCGCCGGCAAGCGACAATCGGCCATCGTCAAGGGAAAATTCCTCGGGCTCATCCAGCGCCACAATTCTTCCGGCGCTGGGGGTGGGCTCGCCGCCGGCCCGCTCCAGATCCTCGCAAGCGTGGTCATAGTCCACATTGATGTCGTGGTTCGCGAGTTTCTGAAAGTTGGCGACGGCCGTGCGCAGGTCATCGTGCGTGAACGCGACTTCCCGCCCGCCTTTTACCCAACTGCCCGTCACCAGGATCGGCAGGCGCGCCAGGCCCGCGGCCGGCATCGCACTGAGCTGGGACATAAAGTTGAAGTGTTCAGTTCTCATATCATGACCTCAGTGACTAGTGGTTAGTGGCTAGTGGCAAGTGGAAAGCAGATTCTGCTTCGTGGCTGTTACTAGCCACTAACCACTGGCCACTAGCCCCTTCATTTGTAGATCCCCGTGATCGCCACCGGCGCGCTGGTTCCATAGGCGGAGCAGGCGAAGGTGTATTCGATCAACTGGCCGAATCCCGCCGCTGCGGCGTTGCTGACCGTGGTGGTGGTCACGCCGGAAGCGACGGGCGCCTGCTGATAGATGTCCCAGGCGTTGACGGCATTGGTGGTAACGGTCACCGCCGCGGCGCTGCCCAGGTTCAGCCAGTTGACGCCGTCGAAGCTGGTTTTGGCCTGCACCGTGCAACCCGTGTAAGTCCCCGAAACGGCGCCGAAGACCCACGCCAGGTGCGCGGTGGTTGAGCCGGTGGTGGAGGTGGGGTTGGTGGATATCGTTGCGCCGGCAATCGTCAGGTTGGGATTATCCAAAATGTAACCGAATGCCGGGAAGCGGTGCGAGCTGTAGGGGTCCGCCAACACCGGCGGAGGGCACAAGCTGGGAAGCGCCAGCAGCACGGCCAGGAACGCGAGGCACAAAGAAATCAAAAGGGAAGTTCGTAAGGTTCTCATAAGCTCTCCATTTCGAGGAAATCGGTTCATTTTTAGCTCATTGCTGACAGCCGACAGCCGGCAGCCAACTGTGAGCTATCAGCTATTGGCTGTTGGCTTCTCCACCACGTCTTCGTCCGCGTAGTCGCTGAAGCCCAGTTCATGGCGCGCCTGGTTCACGCTGGCGCGGTCGGAAATCCATGCTCCCGCCTGGGCAAGCTCGGCGATGATGGCGGACATGGTATCGATCGACCGCGCCTGTACGTTGGCGGGAATCAGGTAGGGCACCGGCGCGTCCGCGCCGAAGTTCCACAGCACCAGCCGCCGGATGGTGGAATTGCGAATCTGGTGCGCGATGTAATCCGCGGTATTCTGCGTGGCCAGCAGGAAGAAGTCCGTCATCGACTCACCCAGCGACCGCGACCCGCTCTGCGTCTGGCCGAGCTCCATAAACATGGCGAGGCACGACGTGGCGATTTGCTGCTTGTGGTACTGGATCGACGGCATGATTTCGCGAATGCGTCCCTCGATGCCGACCAGCTTGAACTCCGCCCCGTTGGGCAGCGAGAGGCCGGTCTTTTCGTGCGCGGCCAACTGTGTGACCCAATTCTGCGCGGTCTGCACATCCTGCTTGGAGGGATTGGGCGGCAGCATGATCATGGGCACGCCCAGGGAGTTGCGCTCGCAGGCGATGGCGTCAATCCGTTCCAGATGTTTCTTGATGAACCAATGCGGGTACATCGCGCGCGTCAGCGGTATGCCCCAAAAGTTGGCGCCTTCCTGGTCGTGGGTGAAGATGCACGCCTTGTCGGTGGGCAGCAGCACGTACTCAAAGCGATTCGAGCGGTACCCCCATTGTTCCAGGCCATAGAGCGTTTCTCCGTCGTCATAAATGAACGGGGGAATGGTGGGATCGACGCTGTGCGGATCGGTGTGCCAGCGATAGAACGTCAGCGCCTGGCGGTCCGCCATGCGGCGCACGCGAATGTGATTGCCGTCAATGGACATGACTTCCTCGTAGCAGGCCGCGCCAAAATCCTGCATGCGCAGCGCACAGCGCACCACTTCCTTCCAGCTCTGGGTGATCCAGCTTCCCGTGTGGGTTTGCCACTCCAGGCCGCCAAAAAAGTTTTCGCGGATAAAGTGCGCGACTTCTTTGGCCTTTTCGGTCGTCTGCCCCACCCTGAGTTCCTGGTCGGGCGTGGCCTTGATCTGCCATTGCGCGGAAAGAATGGGAAGCTTGCAGGCGCGCAGCGTGCCCGCCACCTGGCCGTCGCCCCGCCGCATTTCCTGGTAAGTCCAGATGCCGTTCGCGCCTTCCAGCTTGGGGTTGTATTCGCCCAAGTCGCGAATAAAGCCGGAGGTGATCGGAGTTCCCGAAAGTCCCACCACCGGCACCCAACCCGCGCGGATTCGTTCCGTGTAATCCGCCACCGAGATCGGTTCCGGCGGAGGGGTGGGGGGAATTCCGCGCGTCGGCGCGACGGGCAGGCCTCCGGTCGTGGTGAGAGGAGCGGGGGTGAGGGGCAGGCGATCCACCGACAAGGTGCCAGGTGTCAGGTGTCGGGTGTCAGGGTTCGCACTTGAAAGCTCTTCCCTGGCGCCTGGCACCTGGTACCTGACACCTATTTCTTTGTCCGTCAGCGCCACGGCGCGGTCAATCTGGGCTTGCAGCGCCTTGGCAGTCGATTTGCCCTCGCGGATTAAATGCCGCATTTGGTTTCCATTTCCCGAACTCTGAGCTTTAGTCATCTGATCATCCGTGCATCTTGGTATCTGTTCACCCGATTACCCGATCACCCTGTTTGTTTGTCCAACCGCTATCACTTGATCGGTGGCTGGCTTCCGCGCTTGTTGGTGCGAATGAGCGGCGCGCGTGCGGGCGCACAGCCGGGTGTCTTCCCGCCGTATCAAAATCTCCTCGCGAGTCGTAAACTCCAGATGGCAAGCGGCGTTCGTGCAGCGGCGGTCGCGATAAGGGCCGCGTGTCTCTCTGACTCCGGTACGTGCTCCACATAGGGGACAGCGCATCTTTTTATCGTTCCTTTCACGGAATTTCCCGGGCACCCGGCCCATGGGTTCATGCCCTTACCCGATTACAAAATCGCGTCGAGCAACCCTGCCATCACGGGCGCCCCCACCAACCCGGCCACTTCGTCAAAATGGGCGCTGGGCTCGCTGGCCGCGTTCACCACCATGGCCAGCGCCCAGAAGCGGTCGGCGTGGCCGCGGTCGGTGTGTTCGGCGTCAAAGCGCACGTTGCCCGCCATGGTTACGAAGCGCTTGACGGAGTTGATGTCCGCGCGCACCTCGCGATTGTCGGGAATGCGCACGGTGCGCTCCTCGAACGCCATCTTCACCATCGGCGCCAGGCGCTCCTTCAGTTGGGCGGTGAAGGTGGTGGGCTCCACCACGGCGCCGTATTTCTGCACGGCGTGTTCGGCCAGCATCATGCCGATGCCCGAGGCGTCGAAGCCGGCGCGCCGCACTCCCAGATCGAGCAGGCGGAAGATGGCCTTTTCCTGTTCGTCAAACGTCACGCCTTTCATCGTCAGCAGCAGGCGCGACCAAAGCACGCCGCCCACCTTTTCAAACAGCCAGGCAATCGTCAGGTCGCGCTTTCTTCCAATATCGACTCCCAGGTAGAGGTCTCGGGTAAAAGGTGTCAGGTGTCGGGTGTCAGGTGTCAGCGATGCGGTTTCAGGTTTTCCTGGCACCTGGCACCTGGCACCTGGCACCTCGTTCCATTCCGTCGTCGCTTCCTCGTGTACGCATGTCGAAATCAACTCGATGGGAATATAGTTCTGCGCGTCGGATAGAAATTGGCAGCAGTACTCTTGCAGCCACGTTTCTTCATCGTCGCAACCCGAGCGGAGCAGCTCAATATTCGCGGGCAGCCCTTGGGCGACGGCGTCATAGATATCCACTCGATGCCCCGACCAAACGCTTCCGGGTAGCGCCGGGCCCGCACTCCGGCCCTGCGGCTTTTCCATGCCGGCGGTAAGACCCGCATGTCGCGCGCTTCGGCCCTGAAGCTCTTCTGCGCCATCGGTAAAAGCCGCAGGGCTGGAAAGCGAGCCCTGCGCTACCAGGCCCGCCTGCTTGGCAATTTCATAAAATTTGCCCGCCGTCCCGTTAGGCGTGGAAATGACCTCAATGGAATAACCTCTGGTGATAATAGGAAAACAGGCGGCGTATATTCTGCGCGCGTCGCCGTGGAAAGCGAACTCGTCCAGCACGATGTGGCCGGTGTAACCGCGCGCCGTATCGGGATTGGCGGGCAGGCCGATGATTCTCGATCGGTTGTGCGGGAAGAACACTTCCATGGTTTTCTCATCCGTATTCGGCAACTGCTCCTCGAAGTTCGGCAGCGCCTTCAGTTCCTTAAAGATCATGCAGAAGTCCTTGACCTTTTCCATAAACAGCCGCGACTGGCGCTCGCCTTTGGAGAGGATGATGTATTGCGTGCTCTTCTCCAGGCACTTGATCACGGCCCGCAGCGCCGCGGCAAAGCTCTTGCCGCTCTGACGGCTCCAAACCGCGATCTTCAATTGCGAGTTGTCCTTGATCCAGCGCCACTGGTAACGAAGAACCGGAATTGCTTTGTTCCAGTCGACGGGCTGATTCGCCAATCCGTTGAGCGGCGATTTTGACCTTTTGCCTTTTGCCATTTGCGCTTTGCCTTTTGCCTTTTGCCTTGCCCTCGATCCATCGGGCCGTCGGCTCATCGGTTCATTGACGAATTCAGACCTTTGCCTTCTTGCCGTGCTCTTCCGGAGTAGCGCAGACCTGTTTTTCGAGGTCTGCGGCTTTTCTTAGCGACCCTGCCAAAGGGCCGCGGACCTGGAAAACAGGTCCGCGCTACTCGCTTTTTGGCTTGCTCCTGGAAGGGCGGGGCTTCAGCCCCGCCGGAACCGGCTGCGGCGCCGCTCGGCTTTAGCCGCTGAAGGCGGTTTATGCCCTTGTCAGCACCACCCCGGCGCTCGGCGCGCCACCCCTCCTCATCTGAGGAGGGGAGCGTTTTCAACAACTCCCCTCCTGATTCAGGAG
>JBEKQO010000149.1:0-17365 GCA_049519635.1 Terriglobia bacterium
GAGGGTGTTGATTAGAATTTACGACCCGCGCCCCTTGGAGGATAGGGGACTGACACCAAGGTGCAATCAAAGAGACATTTACACGGGGGACCTCGGAGAGGTCCGATGATATTGTTCCCCTCCGGGGAACTTGTTAGCCCGGATTTCTCACCACGACTCTGGAAGGGCGGGGCTTTAGCCCCGCATTTCTTACCAGTTTCGGCGGTTCTCGTTGGGCCGTGGAGCTTTCAAGCCCCAAAGGGGCGTGATAACTTAGCCCAGGCCAAGGGCCTGGGTTTCCAGATTGTTACGCGGCCGAGCCCTGAAGGGGCGACCCACGAAACCATCCTTCAGACCAACTGCTTTGGACGGATCGGCAAGCGCAAAACAATTTCGACGGGCGTTGGCGCGCCCCTTCAGGGCTTGGCGGAGAGCTTCCTCCTCGAAACCCGGGCCCCCCCCCATGGCCTGGGCTGTGATATCGCGCCCCTTTGGGGCTTCCCAGCATCGCTGCCCACGGGCTGGTGAGAAGTTCGGGTTAGCCCCGCCGTTGCAAACCCGTCCTGATTATTTCCAAGTCCCGCACCCCGCGCAGCTTGCAGCCGCAAGCTGCGCGGGGTGCGGGACGAATAGAGGTCGGGAGCCGCGATTTCGGCGGGGCTGAAGCCCCGCCCTTCCAGCATCGTCCAAACGTGGTGAGAAGTCCGGGCTAAGGAAGAACCGCAGACTTCAATAGCGGAGGCTGGCGCTACAGGGGCTTGCACTCAGACCCGGTCGGGTGTACGTTAGCGGTCGGGCTTTAAAGACGAAAAACTGAAAATCGGAGACTCTTCCGTGACCCATGTCGCCAGTACGACAACTGTGAAATTCGTCAAACTCATCCGCTGCTCTGTGGTGTTAGGTTTTCTCGTGGCATGCGTCACAAGCTGGGCCGCTGACTGGCCAACCTTTGGCCACGACCCCCAGCGCTCCGGATGGGCCGTCCAGGAGGATGCGCTCAACGTGGGGAACGTTGCAGGCCTGAAACTCCTCTGGAAAACTCAGGTTAAGAACGAGCCTCGATCTTTAGCGGCGCTAACGGCTCCGGTGGTGACTGACGGGGTCACGACCCCTGCCGGCCTCCGCAGCGTGGTTTACGTGGCGGGAAGCTCCGATAATATCAACGCCATCGACGCCCGGACGGGTGAGCTGATCTGGAGCCAGAATTTTGAAAGTCACGTGCTTCCCAAGGACGCGGGCATGTGGCTGTGCCCGAACAACCTGAACGCCACACCCACCATCGATAAGGCCCGCGGCTTGATTTACGCCATCGCCGTTGACGGCAAATTCTACGGCCTTGATCTGGGTACGGGCCATACGCGCTTCGGTCCCGTGCAGTTTGTCCCGGCTTACTCCAAGGACTGGAGCCTTAACCTTTCGAACGATATCGTCTATACCTCGACCTCCCAGGGTTGCGGTGGAGCACGGTCAGGAATTTACGGTATGGACGTCCGCCATCCCAACCGGCCGGTCATTCATGATGTGCTGGTTGCAAAGGGCGGGGCGGGGATCTGGGGCCGCGCCGGAGTCGCCATCGGCGCGGACGGGCGCATTTACGCCTCCACCGGCGACGGTAGGTTCAATCCTTCGGAAGGCGAATACAGTAGCAGCCTCTTTGCGGCTCGTCCGGAAGACCTGGAGATCATCGACTTCTATTCACCCCTGAACTTCCTGCAGATCTCCAAGTACGATCTGGACATTGCGTCCTCCAGTGTTATCTGGTTCCCTTATCGCAGTTATCGCCTGGTGGCCGGGGGCGGAAAGGAGGGCGCACTCTACATTCTGGACGCAGATTCCCTGGGCTCGGAGGACCATCAGACACCGCTTTACCGCCAGAAACTCGCCAATGATAATCTTGAGTTTGAATCGCTCGGCATCTGGGGAGAACTTTCCTCCTGGCGGGACGAGGAGGGCAACACTTGGCTTTATGTACCCATCTGGGGGCCGGTCTCGAAGGAGGCGCCCCACTTTCCCGTGACTCGGGGCCCGAATCCGCACGGCAGCATCATGGCTTTCAAACTGGAAACCACTCCATCGACGCACAAGCCGACACTCGATCCTGTCTGGATTTCGGGTGACTTTGACGTACCGGAACCCGTCGCCATCGCCAATGGTGTGATATTTGCCCTCTCAACCGGCGAGAACACGCTACAAGCCAACGGACCGAGAGTCATAATCTATGAAGGTCGAACCCTGCTGACTGACCAACAACGAAGCCTGAATACCCACAACGCGGTGCTTTTTGCGCTCGACGCCAAAACCGGCAAGGTACTTTACCAGAGCGGCGACGCCATCACCGGTTGGGTTCACTTCAGCGGATTGGCCGTTGCTAACGGCCGCGTTTATGCCGTGGACCATGATTCAAACCTTTATTGCTTTGGTCTGCCGGAGCATTAAGAGTGATCGGGATGCGTCACGTTCACTTGCGGAAAAAACTCGGCGCTATTCATCATTGATCCCCGCAGGGAATACACTAAGTATCGGGGGCAACGCCCCAGATGCGCTAAATTGAGAAAGCCAGCGCTCTCCTTTGGGGAGAGGGCTACGGTCACTTGCTGGCTTGCGATTTTAATGGAGACTATCCCGGATTTCTCACCAGGCTGAAACGCTCTCGGGGGCTGCCGGAAGGGCGGGGCTGAACAGGCTGCGGAAATACTCGAAAGAGCTGTCATTCTGAGGAGCAGCGGCGACGAAGAATCTCGCATTGCCTTGAAAATACACAGAGCGAAATCCTTCGCGCAGTTTATCCTGAGTGGCAGAGCGAGATTCTTCGCTGCGCTCAGAATGACAGCGAACGGGTTCAGGATGACAGCATGGTAGGGTTTTTCCGCCGCCTGCGAAGCCCCGCTCTTCCAAAATGGTGGTGAGAAATGCGGGCTAGGGCGCTTAGGTTAGCGCTTATGGGGTGTTGCCCCCGGCTGCTAACTTGTGCTCTTGCAGGGGGCGAGAAATCTACCTTTGGCCGGGACTTCCTTGTCTACATCCTACGTGCCTAGGTTAAGTTAATGTTACAATAGAGGCGAAAGTTGATTTGCTGGAGTGCCTTCATGAAACGGTACGGCGAGCATCGTTTTCCCGGTAAGCTTTTCGTGGTAGAGGGAATCGACGGCTCAGGAAAATCGACCCAGCTCATGCTTCTGCATCAATGGCTGCAGGCGGAAGGCTACGGGGTGGTCTTCAGTGAGTGGAATTCTTCGCCGCTCGTCCGGGAAACCACCAAGCGGGGAAAGAAACGCCAGACGCTCACCCCCTCGACCTTCTCCCTGATTCATGCCACGGACTTTGCCGACCGCATGGAGCACAACATCCTACCCTTGCTGAAGGCCGGAGCGGTGGTGTTGTGCGATCGTTACATTTACACTGCATTTGGGCGCGACGTGGTGCGCGGGATGGACCGGCAGTGGGTGCGCGAGCTTTACAGCTTCGCCGTGAAGCCCACCGCCGCGTTCTACTTCCGCGTCCCACTGGACGTTGCTATGAAGCGCATTTTGGACGGGCGTAGCGGCGTGAAGCATTACGAAGCAGGGATGGATCTGGGATTGAGCGAGGATCCGGAAGAGAGTTTCGGCATCTTTCAAGGACGGATTCTGGATGAGTACGAGAAGATGGTTCCCGAGTTCGATCTGACCACCGTGGATGCGACCCTTGCCATCGAAGTACAGCAGTCCTTTATGCGGCTGATTGTGAAAGCCAAACTGGCCCAGGCGAAGAGATTGAGGGTAGCGCCGTGAGAGAAACATATGCGGCCCCTCTGCCGGGTATGAACCTGGCGGAAATGACCGGCAAGCTGATCGTGATTGAGGGGACGGACGGCGTGGGCCGGTCAACCCAGATCCGGCTGCTGCGTCCGTGGCTCGAGCAGCAAGGCCGGGCGGTTCTCGACACCGCCATCAAACGCTCGGAGCTTGCCGGCAAGGGCATCCAGCAAGCAAAAGAGGGGCACACCCTGGGGCGCATCACCCTGAGCTTGTTCTATGCCACGGATTTCGCCGACCGCCTCGAACACGAAATCGTTCCCGCGCTGCGGGCCGGTTTCGTGGTGCTGACCGATCGCTATATCTATTCCTTGATGGCGCGGGCCATCGTGCGGGGCGCCGACGCCCGGTGGATTCGGAATGCTTACGGCTTTGCGCTGAAGCCGGACGCTATCTTCTACTTGCGCATTGGCGTGGATGATCTTATCCCTCGCGTGGTTTTCTCGCGCGGCTTCGATTATTGGGAATCCGGCATGGATATTCATCCCAGCGAGGATATGTACGATAGTTTCCGGAAGTATCAAACCGAACTGCTGGGAGAGTTTGAACGGCTGGCGAAGGAATACAATTTCGAAGTCATCGATGCCACCCCTGACGTGCGCACGGTGTTTGAACACCTGCGAGCGGGAGTGGCCCGGGTATTGAGCGGCGAGCCGCGCGAACCGCTGTTTTCCATCCCTACGGCGGGCGGAGAATCTCTGGAAGCAGCTACCAAGAAAGTGTTGGAAATGCCGGCGCCCGCCAAGCCCGCCGCTCCGGCCGCAGAGGAACCCGCCCCCGCGGCTCAGCCTTTGGCGAGAGCAGCGGAAGGCGACGCCAACACGTAGGCAACCCATTCTTTCAACCGGCGCATTTCCACGGATTCCCTGGACATGCGGGAATACTTCTCTTCGAAGCCCATTTTATTTTCCCGGTTGCGCAGGATCAGCTTTTCCACTTGCATGGCCAGGGACAAGTGTTCACGCAGGAATTCCGGCCGCGCCAGCATTTCGATCATCATCTGCTCCAGCACTTCCAGGTCGTGCCAATCCCCCAGGTGGTTCTGCAGTTGGCGGAGCCACACCAGTGCGTCGGCGCTGCCCGCCACGCCGAACTCACGGAAAACCTCCACGAGATAGCGTAGCCGCTTGGTGGCAATGCGCGCCCCGTGGATGACTTCGGGACGGGATTGGCGATGAGATTCCGCCACCTGGTCTTCAAAGCGGCTCCAGGCGGATGCCAGAGCGCTGGTCAGGTACTTGAGGAAGGCGGCGTCCGGCGCCCCCGCGCCATGATAGTGATGCTCGGCGGATTGATCGTGCGCCTTGTCATGATGGAGGAATTCCTTCAGGTTCACGTAAAAAACTGCCAGGTTGATCTTGCCGACCCTGCGCATGGCGCGAAGGAAACTTTCTGACCGGCGCATCAACAGAAAATGTTGCACCGCTGTCCAAGCCTCGCGCCGCGCTGAACGCTTCCTTCCCAGCGATCGCCCCACAATTTCCAGCAGAACGTCGCAATTGCGCACGTCCCCCAGCACTTGGCGGCAGCGGCGAATCTGGCGGCGCAACCGGCGCAACTCCTGCGGGCGTGGTTTGGGATAAAGCACGTCCAGCTCTTGCTGCAATCTTCGGCTGGCTACGCGCATATCGTGGATAGCCTCGGTATCGTCACCCTTCAGGACCTTGGCTTCGTACGACATCAATCGGTTGAGCTGCCGCAAGGCCAATTCCCGCACCTTTTTGCAGCTTTCCTCGAAGGACTGCAGCAATGCGCCATCGGGGGCCGCAGGTAACGAAGGAGGCGCCGGTTCAACTGCGGTGGGTGTGTGGCTTTGAGTTAATTCATCGTCCATGGGCGCGTGCCTCGAAAAGGTTGGGCGGAAATGCGCCGCCCCCCTGGGGTTTCGGGAAGTGATCCACCCGCTCGGACCCCAAGGATTCCAGGAAAGGAACCTCGATTTGATGAGCCTATAGTCTACCCCGCGCGAGGCCAAGTTACAACGGCTAGTGGATTGTGGGGGTCATTTGGATGTGGCACGCGCGTCCGAAGCTGTGAAAAAATCAATTTTGGGCCTGTTATCCACGATGTAACTCATTGAAAATGCATGATGCCAAAATTTGAAAATCCGATTTTTTCACGGCTTCTCCCCCCCGTGAACGGCCACGGCCAAGATGGCCGTGCCACAGCAAATGACCACACTACCCGGTTGGTGCGACAGACCAGCGGTGGTTCCGCGACGCGCGGCAATTCCAAGAGAAGAGGCTGCAAAGGAACCCATGGGTTCAAAGTGCCAACGCGATCATCGAGCCTGAATCCGGAATCTTGGATCAGATATCCGGAATCGGGAACCGGGGTCGGGGTTAGGATACCCGAAATCACAACGCCCAAGCTCCGCTCTTACCGTACCCCTGGTGAGAAATCCCTGCCAATTCCGAGGATGGCGGATATCCCTCACCTTTTCATCAACTTATCGGCCTCATGACCAAACACATCGAGGTCAATGATATAAGTTGTTTATTTTCTGAAAGTTATCGGTCTAACGGGGATTGGGGGCGATTTTCGCGATTTTGCGCGCCTTAAATCAAGTTATCTCTTTTATTTTCAATAACTCATCGGCAGACTTAGATAAGCTGTTTATTTTCACCAACTCATCGGCATTCTGACATTCTGTCGAATCATGCTGCATTCTTTTCAATGACATTCCGGCTTTGAACGTACAATTTTTTTTATGCCGGGCTAGTTCCCCCGGTTTCGATCTCGTTCAATTTAATTTCCTTATTTTCAGGCACTTGGCTTTTAGGAGGGCCACTAGAATTCTCCCAGAAAGCAGCTAACATATTGTTTTTTCATAAACATATCGGGTTCGCGAGAAGCTTCCGCCACTTTTCCGCTGGGGGAGCCTGCCGTTCCAACCCCCAAAGTGCCGCTCCACCCCGAGCCAAGCCATTGGCCTGAATCAAGGCCCATACCCATTTCCAAATTTCCAGCCCCAGTGGATTTCTGGGCACTGCGGCATCTGCCGACTGAGCGAGCAGGGGTAAGGGTGGGAGACTTACCGAGCAACATGGCAACCCCTACCTTTGAAGACATCTTCACTATATACCACAACGACATCACTAGCAAGTGAAAAAGCAACTGTTAGAGCCTAGTGACCGAGAGAGTTAATCAGCATGATTATTTAGGGCTCCTGGCAAGGTGGGGCTTTATCAGGCTGCGGGAAAACCCGACAATGCTGTCATCCTGAGCCCGTTCGCTGTCATTCTGAGCATTGACAGCCGTTCGGCTGCCCTTGATAGGCAGAAACTCGGGCCGAGGAAGGGAAGCGCGGACCTGTTTTTTAGGTCCGCGGCTTTTCCTTGTCCATCGGGGACGTGCCGCGGACCTTCAAAACAGGTCCGCGCTACACCCGCTGAATCCCAAGGACTTACGTGTCGAGTTTCTGCAGAGCGCAGCGAAGAATCTCGCTCTGAGCATTTTCAAGCCAATGCGAGATTCTTCGTCGCCGCTACTCCTCTGCAGAAACTCGAAGAACTACTCCTTTAAATTCAGCGGCCTCGTCAAAGCGGACGCAAGGCCGTTTTACCCGCTTTTTCGACCCCAGAACGTCCTTGGGGCACTACATCCTTGATCCCCGCAGGGGATTCATACAGTAGCCGGGGGCAACGCCCCCGGAAAACGCGTCCCCAAGTAAGGTGCGACCCGGAAGGGGTCGAATCCGGGCGGGTTCACACCGATGGTGCTTCCCGCGGCCCGGAGGAGTGCGACCCCTTCAGGGTCGGGAGTCGAAGGCCACACTTTCCGGGGGCGTTGCCCCCGGCTACCATCTTGTGCCCTTGCAGGGCGTGAAAAACTAAGTCGCGGGAGGCCACGACGCCTTGCTCGCACAATCCGCATGCTTGCACTTCGGCCTGAGTTTCTGCCGATGATGGGTAGTCGAACGGCTGTCAATGCTCAGAATGACAGCGCTTTCGATTTTTTTTCCGCAGCCTGTCAATTGCCCCGACGCCGGCTGGCACAGATCGGTTTTTCAAAGTCTGCGGCTCTTCTCACTGGCCATGCCCGATTGCCGCGGATCTTCGAAACGGCCAGCGCCGGAGATAGCCGCATCCGTCTATAGGCGAATTAAAATAAAAATAATTCTTGACATATAAAGACTCATATTCTATTATATTGATGTACTAAGGCATGCTAAATATCAACAAATTGGAGGCACACTAACTATGGCGATTGTTAGATTTGAACAAGGATACCCAGTTACTGCACAGAACCAGCTTGAGCGCTTTTTACGCGAAGCCTTCTCTCCCGCAGCGGGTGAGGGCGAGGTTTCGACCCGGACTTGGGCGCCGCCCGTAGACATCTACGAAAATGGCGACAACCTGGTGCTGAAGGCTGAGCTTCCCGGCGTCAACCCCGACGACGTGGAAATTCGCGTCGAGGACAACACCCTCTATCTGAAGGGTGAGCGCAAATTCGAAAAGGATGTGAAGGAGCAGAGTTACCATCGCGTCGAGCGTTCTTACGGAACCTTCACGCGCACCTTCGCTCTCCCCAACAGCATTGACGCGGACAAGGTCGCGGCAAACTACAAAGATGGCGTTCTGACCCTGACGATGCCCAAGAAAGAAGAAGCAAAACCGAAGACGATCAAGATCAACGTCAGCAAGGCCGCCTAAAACGGCTCCTCCGCGCGGGTGGGGCAAAGCGGCAGAGCCGCTGCCCCCCTGCGCGGCGGGTTTTCTTCCGCGTCGCGACCCCGCGAGCAGCTATACCGCTCCGGTGGCCTCCGGCGCGGTTTTTGTTTTAAGGGACCTGCGACGCAAGTTTTTCCTGAAAATGCCATTCACGCCTCTGCCGAATTGGGGATAATCCGAGAGAGAGCATTCAGCGGTCGGCGGTCAGCTAAAAATAAGGATCGCCTCTGCATAGAACCCGAGTATGTCAAGAAACCATTGGAAATAAGCCTAAAATAAATCTTGACATTGCAACGCTCATATTTTATGATGTCTTCTAACTAAGTAAAGTTAAAGTCCATTGATTGGAGGATGACGACCATGGCGATTGTTCGATGGGAACCAATACGAGACCTAATAACCACACAGCGTGAATTTGACCGCTTGTTCCGCGAAGCCTTCTCGCCCGTATCGGGAGAGGGGGAAGTTTCGACCCGCGCTTGGGCGCCGCCCGTGGACATCTACGAAAACGGCGACAATTTGGTGCTGAAGGCGGAACTGGCCGGCATCAACCCCGACGACGTGGAAATTCGCGTCGAGAACAACACCCTCTACTTGAAGGGTAAGCGCAAGTTCGAAAAGGAAGTGAAGGAGCAGAACTACCATCGCGTCGAGCGTTCTTACGGAACCTTCGCGCGCTCCTTCTCACTCCCCAACAGTGTCGATGCGGACAAGGTTGCGGCAAATTTCAAAGATGGGGTTCTGACCCTGACGATGCCGAAGAAAGAAGAAGCGAAGCCGAAGACGATCAAGATCAACGTCAGCAAGGCCGCCTAAAACGGCTCCTCCGCGCGGGTGGGGCAATGCGGCAGAGCCGCTGCCCCCCGGCGCGGCGGGTTTTTCTTCCCGCGTCGCGACCCACCGAGCAGCTTGAACGCTCCGGTGGTCTTCGGCGCGGTTTTTGTTTGAACATAGCTGTCAGCTATCAGCCAGAGGGGAAGCGTGCACGTTTTTGCGAAAGGCTAAAGGCTGAAGGCAAAAATACGAAGATCTGTTAACGCTCGGCCACCCAAGGTCATCCAAATGGGGAGAGGATGGCAAGTACATCGGCAGAGCTGGGAGCGCGGCGCAGCCGGGGTGCGGCGGCTAAAGGGGTCAAGGTCTTTTAGGCGCATTTCGGCGTAACGGTCTGCGCGGCAGTAGTGAGATCTAAACCCTCACCCACCGCCTTGCGGTCCCCCCTCTCCCGGCGGGAGAGGGTTGTTAAGAATTTTCAGGCATCGGCTTTAGCCGTCGCCGCCTGGGAGAAGGGGGGACCGCAAGGCGGTGGGTGAGGGTTTCCTTGAGCGCGGCAAAGCCGCGACCATGGGAGTAGGGGCCAGCGGCGCTGGCCCCGGGGCCGAACGCAGTACGGCCCTCCAATGTGCGCCGCTGAAAGCAGAGGATTTCAACATGGCTACACGATTTGACAAATTCACAGTAAAGGCCCAGGAAGCTCTCCAGGTGATGCAGGAGGTCGCGGGCCGCAATGGCAATCAGCAAATGGAGCCGGTTCACCTGTTGCTCGCATTGGTCGAGCAGCCCGAGGGCATTGTTCCGGGAATTCTGCAACGATTGGGCGCAACGCCCGCTGCGGTGAGCCAGGAAGCCACCAAGGTCATCGAGGCGCTTCCCAAAGTGGGCGGTTCGACGGACCAGCATTTTTCCCAGGCCTTAAAGGAAGTCTTTGAGGAGTCGATCAAGGAAATTGCGCAGTTTAAGGACGAATATGTTTCCACCGAGCACCTGCTGCTGGCCCTGGCGAAGAAGTCGAGCGACCCGGCGGGGCGCATCCTGAAGCGATTGGGCGTTACGCACGATGCCATTTTGCAAGCGCTGGTGGCGGTGCGAGGCACACAACGCGTTACCGACCAGAATCCCGAAGCCAAGTACGAGGCGCTGGAGAAGTACGCGCGCGACCTGACGGAACTGGCCCGGCGCGGCAAGCTTGACCCGGTGATCGGCCGCGATGAAGAAGTTCGCCGCGTGATCCAGGTGCTTTCGCGCCGCACCAAAAACAATCCCGTACTGATCGGCGAGCCCGGCGTGGGCAAGACGGCCATTGTGGAAGGCATCGCCCAGCGTATCGTGGCCGGTGACGTCCCGGAATCGCTCAAGTCGAAGCGCATCGTGGCGCTTGACCTGGGCTCGATGGTGGCGGGTTCGAAGTTCCGTGGCGAGTTTGAAGACCGCTTGAAGGCCGTGCTGAAAGAGATTGAAGAAGCCAGCGGCCAGATCATCCTCTTCATCGACGAACTGCACACCCTGGTGGGCGCGGGAGCCGCGGAAGGTTCCATTGACGCTTCCAACATGCTGAAGCCGGCCCTGGCAAGAGGCGAGCTGCGTTGCATCGGCGCCACCACGCTGAACGAATACAAGAAGTACATTGAGAAGGACGCAGCGCTCGAGCGGCGTTTCCAGCCCGTCCAGGTGGGCGAACCCTCGGTGGAAGACACCATCGCCATTTTGCGCGGCCTGAAGGAGCGCTACGAAACTCACCATAAGGTCACAATCAAGGATTCGGCCATCGTCGCCGCGGCGGTGCTTTCCAATCGTTACATCTCGGACCGCTTCCTGCCTGACAAAGCTATCGACCTGATTGATGAAGCCGCCTCCGGCCTGCGCATTGAGATCGACTCCATGCCGGTCGAGATTGACCAGATTGGTCGCCGCGTGACCCAGCTTGAAATTGAGCGGCAGGCGCTGCGGAAAGAAGATGACTCGGCCTCGCGCGAGCGCTTGCAGGTGCTGGAAAAAGAACTGGCCGGGCTCAAGGAAAAATCCGACCATTTGAAACTGCGCTGGAGGACGGAGAAGGAAGTCATCGCCAATATTGGCAAGCTGAAGGAAGCCATTGAGCAGGCGAAGATTGAGGAAGCACGTGTGACGCGCGAGGGCGACCTGAACAAAGCGGCGGAAATCCGCTATAGCAAGCTGGTAACGCTGGAGAAGGAACTCGCTGCCGCGAACGCCAAGCTGGAGAGCATCGACAAGACCGGCCGCATGCTGAAGCAAGTCGTGGACGAAGAAGACGTGGCGCGCGTGGTCTCACGCTGGACGCGGATTCCCGTCTCCAAGATGCTGGAAGGCGAAGTGGCGAAGCTGGTGAAAATGGAAGACCGTCTGCGCCAGCGCGTGGTAGGCCAAGAAGACGGCCTGCGCCTGGTGGCGAACGCCGTACGCCGCAGCCGGGCGGGCCTTGCCGATCCGAATCGCCCCATCGGCTCGTTCCTGTTCCTCGGACCCACCGGTGTGGGCAAAACGGAACTGGCGCGCGCCCTCGCCGAGTTTCTCTTTGACGACGAGCGTGCCATGTTGCGCCTCGATATGTCGGAATACATGGAGAAGCACGCGGTGGCGCGGTTGATCGGCGCGCCGCCCGGCTATGTGGGCTATGAGGAAGGCGGCCAATTGACCGAATTGGTGCGGCGCCGGCCTTTCGCAGTTCTGCTTTTCGACGAAATCGAAAAGGCGCACCCCGACGTCTTCAATATCTTCCTGCAAATTCTCGAAGACGGCCGCCTGACCGATGGCAAGGGCCGCACCGTGGACTTCAAAAACACGGTCATCATCATGACCTCGAACATCGGCAGCCACTTCATCCACGAGGCCATGAACGGCGTCGATCATGCCATCGGCATGACCGCGAAGCATGGAGGCGCGGTGGGTGAGGCCGGCGCGTTGAGCGAGGGGCTCAGGAAAAAGATTCAGGAATCGCTTCTCCAACACTTCCGCCCGGAGTTCCTGAACCGCATTGATGAAGTCGTAATCTTCAATGCCCTGGGGAAGCCGGAAATCGAGAAAATCATCGACCTCCAGCTTCAAAACCTCCACCGGTTGCTCGCGGAGCGCAAGATTGAAGTTACGCTGACGCAGAAAGCTCACGAACTTCTCTTCCGCGACGGCTACGATCCGCAATTCGGGGCGCGGCCGCTGAAGCGCGCCATCCAGCGGCTGATCCAGGACCCGCTCGCCATGAAACTGCTCGATGGCGAAGTTGTTCCCGGCGAGTCGCTCACGATTGATGCGGATATGAAGAAGGGCGCGATGACCTTCGCTCCCACCAAGGCCAAGGCGGCAAAGCGAGCGTGAAGTTGGTAGCCACGGTCAGTGCTGTCCTGACCGTGGGTTCTTCCTTGGAAATTAAGTTGTTTTCTTGGTGAGGGTGGTCGCTTCGAATTGGGAAGGTGCACGCGAGAGAAAAGCCCACGGTCAGGACAGCACTGACCGTGGCTACCCGCTCGATGCCCATTACGCGGTTGAAGTGCTCGAGAAACTTGACGGCATCCTTTCCCGAGTGTGCGACTTTGACCCCTTTGAGCCGAGGATAAGAAACCCCAAGGTACAGAATTATTTCGAGGAGGCTCACCACCTGTACTCGTATGGCTTCAGAATCGCCACTGCCGTTCTGTGCCGGGGCATCCTGGATTCAGCACTGGAGGACTTAGTCGGCACGCCAGGAACAACGGGACCCGCAAAGAACAAACCGGGGGTATCGGGCCTGCTCCTGAAGGGGGCGGAGAAGGGCCTCTTTGGCAGCGACGAAAAGGACAAGAACGATGGCGTTGAGGCAGCGGCATGGGTGAGGGAGGCTAGTAGTTGTGCAATTCATGAGCTGCCAAAGTTCGAAAGTGAATACGCTGGTCATAAGATTGCCGAAGTCTTAAGCGTAACACGAGGCCTGCTTAATAAAATGTACGAAGCGCGCCCTCGCATTTGAATTGGAGGTACTCGTGGTCGGGATAATTGCCGCGATAGTTGGGACCTTGGCTGCTGTCGCTGCCGCCCTGATCGCAGCCTATCAAGTGCACCTATCACGCTTTTCGCTAGGCGTGGACATGACCCTAAGGCTTGATGAGCGCTTCGAGAGCCCGGAATTCCTGAAAAAGAGGTGTGCAGCCGCATACGCGATCAGACGGAAATCCGGGTCGGATATCGAAGACGTACTCGATTTTTTCGAGAGCCTCGGACTCTTAACCAGGCGAAGGGCTCTCGATCAGGGGTTTGTTTACAGCACATTCTTTTATTGGCTGCATGGGTATGCGAGCAAATGCCAGGATTTCATCGCCGAGCAGCGTAAGCAATATCCCGCCCGCTATGGTGATCTTGTGTGGTTGCACGGAAAACTCGTGGCTATTGAAGAGTCTAGGTATGGTCCCATCCAAGAGAGCGAATGGGACGGATTTCTTGATGACGAAGAGAACTTGTGTAATGAGGCCACGGCCGCGCATTAGCTGTTGGCGGGGTGGCCACGGTCGGTGCGCTTCCAACAGTGGGTATTTGCCTCATGATATAATTTTGTAAAGCTACGAAGCAGAGAGGAGCGCCCCGTTGAAAATCAAGGTCGTCGTTCACGAAGCGGAGGAAGGCGGCTACTGGGCGGAAGTGCCGGCGATCCCTGGGTGTGCCACGCAGGGGGAGACAATGGAAGAGCTGATGGCGAACGTCCACGAGGCCATCGAGGCCTGTTTGGACGTCGAAATCTACCCGCCAGAGCACACCCCCAAGGACCAGATATTGGAAATCGCCCTATGAAGTCTTTCTCCGGCAAGGACCTTGCCCGCCTCGTCGAGGGTCACGGCTGGCAACTCCTTCGAATTCATGGCAGCCATCACATCTACGGCAAGTCGGCCAACATCGTCCGGCTGTCAATCCCGATCCACGGAAACACGCCGTTGAAAGTCGGACTCCTGAAGCATCCCCTGAAGATGGCTGGCCTCAAAGAAGAGGCCATCCGTTAGGACCAGACCGAAATTGAGGTGGCCGCATGGAACCAAGGTTGAGCTTCGTCACGCTGGGTGTCGCCGACCTTAAGCGCGCCACTGACTTTTACGCCAAGGTCTTGCGTCTGCCACAGCTCGAAACGCCCCCCACCATAGCCTTTTTCGAGTTGGGGCGCACCTACCTGGCGCTGTATCCGCGGGCGGACCTTGCCGCCGATGCCGGATTGTCCAACCCCGGCCCTCCCGCCCCCGGCGCCTTCCCGGGGTTTACCCTCGCGCACAATGTGCGCTCGGCTGGGGAAGTTGACCAACTGCTGGCCGAGGTCGAGGCCGGCGGAGGGCGCATCGTGCAGAAGGGGCGGGGGAGGCCGGAATTCCAGGGGTACTCCGGCTACTTCGCCGACCCCGACGGCTTTCTCTGGGAAGTTGCGTACAATCCGCACTTTCCGCATGTTTGAGGATCTTATGAAAATGCCCGTTCTTTTCGTCGGCCACGGATCGCCGATGAATGCCATTGAGCGGAACCGGTTTACTGAGTCGCTGGCGGGGCTCTCCCAGCGGCTGCCGCGTCCGAAGGCCGTGTGCGTGGTCTCAGCGCATTGGGTGACGCGCGGCTCCGAGGTTCTGGCCGTCGCCAAGCCGCGCACCATCCATGACTTCTATGGTTTCCCGCCTCCGCTCTATGAGGTCGAGTATCCGGCGCCGGGCGCGCCCACAGAAGCCGCACGCTTGGCCCGGGAGACCGAAATCCAACCGGATGAGACGTGGGGGTTTGACCACGGCGCGTGGAGCGTCTTGCGGCATCTCTATCCCGAAGCCAACGTTCCGGTGTTTCAGGTCAGCCTAGACGCAGGGCGCAGCCTTCCGCGCCACGTCGAACTGGGAAGCGAGCTTGCCGGGTTGCGCGACCGCGGCGTGCTGATTCTCGGCAGTGGCAACATTGTGCACAATTTGCGCCGCCTGGAGGAGGAGAAGGACGCCCAGCCTTTTCCCTGGACGGTCGAATTCGACTCACAGGTGAAGAAGGCGATCGAAACCCGCGACGTCACGTCGCTGGCCGCGCCCGAGCACTGGGGCAAGCCGTTGGCGGCGCTCGCACATCCTACGCTCGAACATTACGTGCCCCTCCTTTACTGCATGGGGAGCACCACCGAGCGCGACGCGGTGAGCTATCCTTACGAAGGCTTTGAGTACGGCAGCCTCTCGATGCGGATGGTTTTGTTCGGAGGGTCGGGGGAATGAAACGGCTGCGGGCGGGTACGAGGTTCCGTAAAATTCCGATGGAGTTGAAAAAGACCCCTCACCCGCCCTCCTCCGTCGGGCACCCTCTCCCCAAGGGAGAGGGCTGTGATTTTGATTTCTCTCTCTCCCTTGGGGAGAGGGTGGACCGCAACGGGCGCTTTTATCAGCCGGGACGGGTGAGAGGTCCCTTCGTGGATGAGCATCGGTAGCGCGGACCTGTTTTGTAGGTCCGCGGTTCGTCCCCGATGGGCATGGAAAAGCCGCGGACCGACAAAACAGGTCTGCGCTACTGCGGGAATGGAAGTGACTTGCAGGCCTCGGCCGGCATCTAACAACTGTGCGGACCAGGGGGAAGAAAGAAAATGTGGAACAATTTCAAAACGACGATCTTGCTTGCCGCCATGACCGGCTTGGTGCTGGGCATCGGGGAGCTTTGGGGCGGCCAGAACGGGCTAATCCTCGCCCTGGTGATCGCCGCGGTGATGAACCTGGGTACCTACTTTTTTTCCGACAAGATCGCACTGGCCTCCTCTGGCGCCAAGCCGATATCGCGCGAAGACGGCCCGCGCATTTACCAGATTGTTGAGCGCCTGGCCGCCAAGGCCAACATTCCTGTGCCCAAGATCTACATGATTCCCACTGACTCGCCCAATGCCTTTGCCACGGGCCGTAATCCCAGCCACGCTTCGGTGGCGGTAACACGCGGGATTCTGGACATTTGCGACGACCAGGAAATCGAGGGCGTGCTGGCGCACGAGCTCGGGCACGTGAAGAATCGAGACATTCTCACCAGCGCCGTTGTTGCGACGCTGGCCGGCGCCATCACCTTGATTGGGCGCATGATTTGGTGGGGCGAGATGTTCGGAGGATTTGGTGGCGGCGGCCGGGGCAACGACCGGCGGGGCGGCGCGCTCTCTGCCCTCGCCATGATGATCCTGGCGCCGCTGGCCGCGACGCTCATCCAACTGGCGATATCGCGCTCGCGCGAGTATGAAGCCGACGCCACCGGCGCGCGCATCACCGGCAATCCCCAAGGTCTTGCCCGAGCCCTCGACAAGATCGACAAGTGGTCGAAGCGCATTCCCATGGATGTCGCGCCCTCAATGGCGCACCTGTACATCCTTCAGCCACTCACATCCGGTGCAATCTTTTCCAGCTTGTTCTCTACTCACCCGCCCATCCCCAAGCGCATTGAGCGCCTGATTGGCCGCGACTTCGTTTAGGAGCAAATTCACCACCAAGACACCAAGAAAAGCAAGTACGAGAAAAACGGAAAACACGGGGCGGGCCGCCTGATCTTTGATTTTCCAGCTTTGCTTGGTGTCTTGGCACCTTGCTGGTCAACTTGCCTGAGCGCATCGAATCACGATACGATGGAAGGGTTCATCCACTGGAGTTTGTTTTCAGGGCGACTGGCAGGACGGTACCGTTGAACTCTTCACCCGGGAAATTCTCAGGGCGGTCCGCTTGCTGCCGGGTGTGGCGCGACTATGCTGCATGATAAATTCGGGCGTGAAATTCACGACTTGCGCATTTCGGTGACGGACCGCTGCAACTTCAGTTGCGTTTACTGCAAGTCTGCCGACCCGAAAAACTACTTCCCGCACCGCGATCTGCTGACCTGGGAGGAGTTCCTGCGTCTCAGCCGCGTCCTGGTGGGCTTGGGCATTCGCAAGATCCGTGTGACCGGCGGTGAACCGCTGTTGCGCGAGGGCGTGGTGGATTTCATCGCTCGCCTCCGCCACATCGACGGGCTGGAGGATGTCGCGGTGACCACCAACGGGTACCTGCTGCCGGAGATGGCGCGGGACCTCGCCGCCGCCGGGGCTCCACGAGTCACCGTCAGCCTGGATTCCACCAACCCGGAGAAGTTCACCCGGATCACGCGCACGCCGCGCTCCTATGAAAAGGTGATGGCCGGAATTGACGCCGCTCT
>JBEKQO010000150.1:0-18449 GCA_049519635.1 Terriglobia bacterium
CAGGCGACCGCTGAGTATTTTGGCATCCTGCCTCCGGCCTCTTGGATGCCTCAACTCCCCGCCGCCTTCAGCGGACAGATCACGTGCTAATTGAACCGGACAGATGACATACTAACGACACCTATTCCCGCATTACTCTCTTTTGCCCCGGCGGCGTGCTAGAATTGGCGGCCAGCTTCATTCGGAATGGAGACTTTCAAGCACACTTTTTAAGGAGGATGGTTTTATGTCTAAGCCCACTACATTCGGTGTCATCATTGGCAATCGCGGTTTTTTCCCTGCTGTTTTGGCTCGTGATGGGCGCGAAGAGATCCTGCGCGTCCTGGAAAAAGAAGGGTACGGGAGCGTCTGCTTGACCCCGGAAGATACCAAGTTTGGCGCAGTAGAGACCCTTCAGGAGGCAAGCAAGTGCGCGGACCTCTTCCGGCAACATCGCGAAGAGATTGACGGAGTACTGGTCAGCCTGCCGAACTTCGGCGACGAGCGCGGCGTGGCGAATTCTCTGCGGATGGCGGGCTTGGACGTCCCGGTACTCATCCAGGCGATCCCCGATGAGCCCCACAAAATGCTCATGGGAGGCCGCCGCGACAGCTTCTGCGGCAAGATTTCCGTGTGCAATAACCTGTGGCAGTATGGGATTAAGTACTCGTTGACCTCGCAGCATACCTCCGGTTCCGCATCCCCGACTTTTCTCTCGGACCTGAAAGCGTTTGCCGCCACCTGCCGGATTGTCAAAGGACTGAAGAACCTGCGCGTGGGCGTGCTGGGCGCGCGCCCCACCAACTTCAACACGGTGCGGTTCAGCGAAAAGTTAATGGAACGGCACGGCATCTCCGTCGAGACGCTCGACCTTTCGGAAGTCTTCGGCCGCGTCGGCCGGCTATCCGACGATGACCCGAAAGTTAAAGCCAAGCTGGAAAGTATTCACGGATATGTTTCCACCCAGGGTATTCCTGCAGCGCCGCTGGTGAAAATGGCAAAGTTCGGCGTGGTGGTGGACGCCTGGATGAAAGACAACGCGTTGGCGGGCTCGTCTGTCCAATGCTGGACGGCCATGGAAGAATTCTTCGGAGTTGTCCCCTGCACCTTGATGAGCATGATGTCGAATAGCTTGATGCCCAGCGCCTGTGAAACCGATATGATCGGGATGATCGGCATGTACGTCCTGCAACTCGCCGCCGGGGAACCCAGCGCCATCGTCGATTGGAATAATAACTATGGTGAGGATCCGGACAAGGCTGTCATCTTCCACTGCTCGAACCTGCCCAAACACTTCTTTGAAGACCTCAAGATGGATTTCCAGGAAATCATTGCCGGCTCGGTGGGGAAGGATAATACCTTTGGCACCGTCGTCGGTACCCTGAAGGCGGGCCCGCTCACCTATTGCCGCGTTTCCACCGACGACCTGCACGGCAAACTGCGCGCCTATTGCGGCGAGGGCGAAATCACCTCGGATAAGCTCCAGAGCTTCGGCGGCTACGGGGTGGTGAAGATCGCCGGCTTGCAAGCGCTTCTCCAGTACGTTTGCAAGCACGGCTATGAGCACCACGTGGCCGTGAACCGCAGCCACTTTGGCCGCGCCGTCGCTGACGCGCTAGGCAACTACAAGGGGTGGGAAGTTTATCACCACGGGGCCTAGCCCCAAGGCTGTTCACTTGTGCTGGCAGCGCCAAAACGGAGAATTCTTCTTCCCTCGCCCCCTGCGGGAGAGGGGGGACCGCAAGACGGAGGGGGCCCCACGTTTTGCCGGTAGTGGGGGCGAGGGGGTCAGTAGAAGTAGGAACGCCGTGGGTCAAGTTTGCGTCAGGCGACACGTTCTTGACCCCTCACCCGGATCGCCATCGCTGGAGGAAGCGTCGGTTGCTTCCCTCTCCCCCAGCGGGGGCAAGGGTGGTAAGGCGAAATTAATATCTGCCACCCTCACGGGAACTGCGTGAATGGAAATCCGCTGCAAAATACGTCACTACCGAACTCCCCCGTCGGTTTGCATTCGCAGGTTCCCGATGGTAGCATCTAATGTCTGCTTCAATAACCCATGGAGACTTTCGTATGCAAAGCGCTTATCCGCTTTCCCGTTGCCCTGCCTGCAAAAAGGCATTCCGAATGGAGATTACGCGCTTGGCCAGTCCGCCGCCAAATTTGGGGCAGATCGTCTGTCCACACTGTGGCCTGGAGTTCCAGCGCTTCGACCCCCAGTACCTGAAGGGACCGGCCCGTCATGCTACCGCCCGGTAGCACCTAGAATGCCGGTTCAGTCTTTGTCTCCGAATTTGTTGCCTCTCGCCCGAACAAGGGGGGAGGTGTCTCCGTTTGCGAGGCGCAGCGTGGGGGCATTCGGAACGGGCGTCTTCACAGCCTGCGGAAAAACATATCAGCACTGTTATTCTGAGCGCAGTGAAGAATCTCGCTCTGCGTTGAAAATATAGAAAGTGTGATCCTTCGCTTCAGAGGATGACAGTACGGCCGGGCTTTCCCGCAGCCTGTTCAGCAACGCACCTGGGCCAATGCCGCCAAATGAGTGTAGGCTTGGACTGATCTGCTATTCATCTCGTAACGATCCGCGATACAATTCCTCACATGCGATTCTCAAGCTTCGGCCGCGCCCCATGGCGCATCATCGGAATTCAACTCCTGATCCTCGCGGGGCTCGTGGTCTTTTTCAAGTTTTATCTCCCCCACCGTGGAAGTGATTTGGCCGCGCTCGCGGCCGCCAGCCGCGAGCAGAAGATCAACGCCTTGTTCCAAGACTCGATAACGGAAGATTCGGCGCACGAAATCTCCATCCCGCTGGAGGGAGTGATTGTGAAGCGGCATCCCCAGAGGCTGCGCATAGCGCTTTCCCCCCAGGATGCAGAATCCACACTGGGTGTTCCCGACGCCACCACAACCGATTTTCAAGGTGGCCAGCACTTGACGTGGTTGGGCACCACCCACAAACTTGAAGCCTCCTTCAATGCCGGTCGTCTCTATTGTCTCGCCCTCGAAGACCGCGCCACCGGCCACGGCGTGATGGTCTTTGAATCCCCCTCGTCGTGGCGCCCCTATTAGCAGTCAGCAGTAGGCGGAAAGCAGAAGGCGCCGCCTTGGCGCGGATTTCCCACCAAGCATGGACCCCTTGTGGGGATCGGGGATGGACAGTGTCAAAGGGTTTTTCCGCAGCCTGTTCAGCCCACCCTTCCCAACCCTTGATGAGAAATTCGGGTTAGCTGACCGCTGAAAGCTGAGAGTTGAACGCGGTAAACTGACAACTGCCGACGGCCTCAATCCTTGGCGGTGAGTTGGTAGATTTTGGCTTCGACGAAGAGGTTGAACAATACCGGATCGAGAAGCTGCGACTTCACTTCGTTGCCGATGATGAGCAGGGCGCGATCGACCGGCACCGCTCGCTTGTAAGGCCGATCGCGCGCCGTGAGCGCATCGAAAATATCCGAGATGGTCATCATTTTCGATTGGAAGGGAATGTCTTCCCCCTTCATGTGGTAGGGGTATCCCGAGCCGTCCAGTTTCTCATGATGCGCCCGGGCGATTTCAGGCACACGCCTCAACTCCTTGGTCCAGGGAATCTGGCTCAAGAACCGGAAGCTGTGAATGACGTGCGATTCGATTTGCAGGCGCTCATCGGAGTCGAGACTGCCCTTGGTTATGGAAAGCAGTTCCAACTCCTCTGGGGTAAGCAGGGGCTCGGTGGGGCCGGAGGGATCATCAAAGCTCCAGCCCGCGATCTGCAAGAGTTTTTCCGAACTCTTCTCCGGCAGCACCGTGGGCTCATTGGCCAGAAGGATGTCTTGCAGGAACTCGTCGAGATTCTGAAGTTCGCGGCCTTGGTCGCCATCGATCAACGCGAAGCATTGCTCATATCCTTGATTGCCGTTGCGCAGCACGTGGTCCAATTTCTTCCGGTAGGCCTCCAGCTCCAGGGATTTGCGAATGTACTGGTAGCGCTTCTTAATGAGCTCGAGCTGCGGAGGGTAAAGCTTCTTGGCTTTAACCAGTACCTCTTCCCGCACGCCGACCTTGCCGAAGTCGTGGAGGATCGATGCGTAGCGAAGCTCGCGAATGTCCTCGCGTGTAAAGTGGATGTCTTTGTAAGGGCCGGAGTCCTGGCGGTCCACCGTTTCCGCCAGTGCGACGGTGAGCTTGGCAACCCGCTCCGAGTGGCCGAAGGTGGTGGGATCGCGTGATTCAATGGCTGTCACTGAGGCGCGCACGAAGCCTTCGAACAGTTTCTCGATGTCGCGGTAGAGCAGGTTGTTCTCGAGAGCCACCGCTGCTTGGCTGGCCAGAGAAGACGCTAGGTCCTGGCTCTGTTGCGAGAACGGGCCGACTTCCTCCCCTACAATCTTGGGGGTGGTTAATTTTGCGCCGGGATGCGTTTTGGAATTGATAAGCTGAAGCACCCCTATTACCTCGTCCTTTTGGTTCTTCATGGGAAGAACCAGCATGGACTTGGTGCGGTAGCCGAACTTCTGGTCAAAATCGCGGTTGAGCCGGAAGGGTAGATTGCGAATGCGGTAAGCGTCCTTAATATTGAGGATCTTCCCGGTGGCCGCAGCATAACCGGCAATGCTGCTCGTGTCGATGGGCATGGTGAATTGGCGAAAGGGCACCGAATGGCTGTCACTCTGGGTCAGCTTGAAGACCAGATGCTTGCCGCCCTCGCTTTCTTCCTCCACCAGGTAGAGTGAGCCGGCGTCGGCGGAAGTGATTTCACGACTCTTGCTCAGAATCAACTCCAGCAGCGAATCGGTATTGCGCTCGGTGGAAAGCGCCACGCCAATTTTGTTGAGCGTCTCGAGATCCGATACGGCCCGCCGCAATTCCTGGCGTGTGTGGTGCTGCTCTTCTTGCGCGCGGAGACTCTCAAACGCCTTCTCAACCGTTTTTTCCAGAACCTGGCAGGGCACGTCGCGCGGAAGCACGGCGAAGACGCGTGATTTCAGTTTGGCGGGGGGCCGCGCCTCGCCATCAAGCAGGCAAATTATTCGCCAGGCGTCTGACTTGGGTGCGGATTTTTCCAGGCGGAAGAAGTCGTCTTCGGCCGCGTCGGCCACAAAAACCGCGGGCAACTCCCATACAGGGGGTTTATCCCCGTTACGTGGGATGGAAATGAGGCGGTAGTCCCCGCCCAAGTTGCGCAATCCTACGCCAGCGGCACAAGGGTCGAAGTAATAGAGGTTAGAGGGCATGGACCTTCAAGGTTCCAGATTTCAGAGGGGGTCACCCCCCGCTCCTCGCGGCCAGGCGCTCTCCCCGCCTTTGAGGAATGGCTGGGTCTTCCCAGACGCTTCACCCAATTCTAACACCTTGCGCGGCGAAGATAATAATTTTCGTGATACGACACCCAGAATATCCTTGGCGCTCGTCACAATGACCGGCGCCGGCGCCAAGGGTACCAAAGTACTATGGCCAAGTCTTTGACACGAACGGTATTATCGCCTTTCTGAAAGTCGGGGAACCCTTTGCAATTGTTCTGAATCAAAGTGAGTGTAGGGATTAGCAGAGATAGGGAGATTGCAAAAGTGGCTGGCATAGATTTTCAAAGCATTTTCAGTGTTTGCCTCAACTTAGCACTACTGGCCGGCGCGGCGCTCTATGCCGGCCTAATATTGATGCGATACCTTACAGACGGCCAGCGTCCTCGTCCAGTAGTCGATCCGCGCGACCCGGCACAATCAGCCGAGCGTTTGGCGGTGTGGCTGGGCGTCAAAGCTCTCGCCCTTGCCGTGCGGATGCTGACCCCGATCTTCGAGATGCTCTCCGAAGCATCGGCGGAGGTGGGCGAGTGGTTCCTGAGCAACCGCCGCCATGAAACGCCATGAACTTCGGGAGTCAGGAGCCAGGAGCCAGAAGCCAGAAGCGAAAAGAAATGCAGGGCCTGCTCGCATCTAGCTTCTCTCTCAGGGCTCCTGACTGCTGACTCCTAACTCCTGCCTTCTGACTCCTGTCTCGCTGGTTCCTCCCCTCACGCCTTCGGATGTGTCTTGTCGTACACATCGATGAGTTGCTTGATCGATACCTGCGTGTATTTCTGCGTAGTGGCAAGGCTCTTGTGCCCGAGCATTTCCTGGATGGCGCGCAGGTCAGCGCCCTCGGTGAGCAAGTGGGAAGCGAAGGCGTGCCGCATTGAGTGCGGGCTGACCTTCACATTTGGTCCGAAGGTGCGCACGTATTTCTTCAACAGCCGGTCAACGGAGCGGGTGGTCAGCCGGGCGCCCTTCGTATTGAGGAAGAGCGCCGTCTGTCCCCTCTTTTTGGCCTCCATCAAAACCCTCTCGCGAACGGGCAGGTAGTTGCCCAGCGCTTGGTTGGCCTTCGACCCGAAAGGCACGATGCGTTCCTTGCGGCCCTTACCTCGCACCAGCAACATGCCATCACCAAAGTTCACGCTGCGCAAATCGAGGCCCGCGAGTTCGCTCACCCGTAGACCGGAAGCGTAAAGCAATTCCAGAATGGCGCGGTCGCGGCGCATCATGCGTTCGCCGTGGGGGATGGCCTCGGCCACCCGGTTGAGGAAATTGTTCATCTCCTCTTCCGTCATGATGCGGGGAAGCGTCTTGTCAAGCTTGGGGGTGGAGACCGTCGCAGCGGGATTGGCCGCCAGCACCCCTTCCTTGGCGAGGAACTTAAAGAACGCGCGCACCGCGGCCAGCTTGCGTCCGATGGAAGTCTTCTTCTTTTCCCGCTCGAAAAGTAAGGCCAAGAACCCGCGGATGCGCAGCGCGTCGATGGCCCCCAAGTTCACCTTGGCCGCCGGGTCCCCACCCTGCAAATAATCCTGAAATTGCCGCAGGTCGCTCTGATAGTTGCGAATCGTGTGCGGCGAGGCGTTGCGTTCGTAGCGGAGATAATTGATGTAGCGGTCGAGAAGTTCATCCATAGGGTTATCTTTTGTCCGTGGTCCGTTGTCCGCTGACAGTCGTCAGTCGACAATTGTCAGTTCTCAGTTTACGGCTTTGGCTCTCAGCGTTCAGCCTCTACCCTTCTCCTAAATTCACAAATTTTCTTGCTGCCACCGGCAACGGACGTCGGACCAACATCCGTCAGCGTTGCCCCGAATCCAAAACTCCCTCTGTCGCCACGGACGACGGACCACGAACAACTGACAACGGAACCACCGTCGCTCCTAACCAACTTGCGGAATCTGCCAGCGCTCGCTGACACTGTTTCTCTCGCCGCGCGCGGCGGTCGCGAGCGATGGCGCGCGGCAGACCTTCCATGGGGGGCAGCAGGTCAAAGGAAATGTTGGCGGGCTGGTAATTCCCCGACGTGGCGTGTGTAATGTAGTGCACCAGCGACCCCAGGGCCGTGGTGCGGGGCGGCGGCGTAAAGCTTTCACCCAGCGCGCGTGCCGCCAGGGCCAGACCTGCCAGCAGACCCGTTGCGATGCATTCCACGTAGCCCTCGACACCGGAAAGTTGGCCCGCCACAAAAACCTGCGGCGCGCTGCGAAAGCTCAGGTTGGGACTCAGCAGGCGGGGCGAGTTGATATAGGTGTTGCGGTGGATTTGCCCCAAGCGCAGAAACTCCGCGTTTTCGAGGCCCGGAATCAGCCGCATAATTCGCATCTGCTCCGGGAACTTTAAGTGATTCTGAAAGCCCACCAGGTTGTAACTCGAGAAGCGCAGATTCTCCGCCCGCAATTGCACTACAGCGAATGGCTGCCGCCCGGTCCGCGGATCGACCAGACCCACGGGTTTCATGGGGCCAAAGCGCAGTGTGTCATATCCGCGCCGCCCCAGTTCTTCGATGGGAAGACAGGCCTCAAAGAACTTTACATTTTCGAATTCATGCGCCGGCACGGTCTCCGCGCTCTCGAGCGCCTCGTAGAAGATGCGGTATTCGTCTTCGGTGAACGGGCAATTGAGGTAATCATCCCCGCCTTTGCCGTAGCGTGAAGCGCTGAAAATGCGCTCCATGTTCAGGGTTTCCGCATCCACCACGGGGCTGATGGCATCGTAGAAGGCCAGGTTCTCGGACCCTGTCAATGTTTGGAGTTGCGCGGCCAGTGCGTCGGAGGTGAGCGGCCCGGTCGAGATGAGGGTCAGCCCCTGGTCCGGAATCTCGCACAACTCTTCCCGCCGCAGGGTGATGAGCGCGTGGCCGGCAACCGCCGCCGTGACGCCCTCGGCGAAGCGCTCGCGATCCACCGCCAGCGCTGCTCCTCCGGGCACAGCGCACTCACTCGCTACCCGCAACAGGAGCGAGCCCGCGCGGCGCAGTTCTTCTTTGAGCAGCCACGAGGCTGCCCCGGGGGCATTTGACTTTAGCGAGTTGCTGCAAACCAGCTCAGCCAGCCGGTCGGTCTTGTGCGCAGGCGTCGGGCGTGACGGACGCATCTCGTACAGCGTCACGGCCACGCCGCGCTCGGCAAGTTGCCATGCCGCCTCGCTTCCCGCCAGCCCGCCTCCGGCGATCACCACTGGTGTCATTGCGTCCCCGCTTCGATGACTGTTCCCGCCTGCAAGCGATTATAACAGCCGGGCAAAAGAGTCGCACTTCGGCATTGCAGTCTTTGGCCAACTCTCTCCGTGTCCTCCGTGTCTAAAAAATTTCAACACAGAGGGCACGGAGTTTCTTTGTGGTCTCTGTGTGAAAGCTTTTCTGGTCGCAGAGTTCACAGAGACATTTCCACGCACCTCGCCCCCCTTGTGACACTTCTAGAACTGTCACACGCCCGGTAGCCGATTTCGGTCAAGGCAGGCAGACTGGCCCCTATGCCGGTTGGAATAATGTTGTCGCGCGTTATTGTTAGTTTCTTGCTTCGGTGCTAGCATATGCCGCAATTCTTTCGGAGTCATATCTGTGGAAGGCAGCTTGGTATTTTTCGGCGCATTGATTGGGCTGGGTCTTGTTGGCCTTATCGTCGTTCTTCCGATCATAGCCGTAGTGCGAGCCCGCTTGGCTGCGCGGCTGAGCAAACGGAATGAGGAGAGCTGGCAAAAGCTCACCCAGCGCGTGCACAGTCTTGAAACGCAGCTTCAGGAACTTCAGGGCCGGTTTAAGGCACAGACCGTCATTACGGAGCAGGCGCTTCAGGACCTGCGCACAGCATCGACAGTTCGCGAAGGCCCTGCGCCTGCTGCGGGCGCTCCGCCGGAACCGCCCAAGCCTCCTGTTGAAGCCGTAGGGATGGAAGCGCCTACCCTCGAATCTCCGCGCCCCGCAGTCACCCTTGCGCCTTCTGCGGCCACGCTCACCGCGCCTCCGCCGGCTGAAACTTTCAGACCAACCGTACCGGCACCTTCGATCGCGCCTCCGGCCCTCCTGCCGATCGAGAATCCGCCTGCGCCCGCGGCGGGTCGCCCGGCGCCCCCCCACCCTGTTGCACCACCGCGCTTGGAGATGTTGGGCGCGCAGAAGCCTTCAGCCCACGAGGCCGCCAAGCGTGCGCTGAACATGGAAGAGGTTCTCGGCACCGATTGGCTGAACAAGATTGGCATGAGCATCCTGGTGATTGGGGTCGCGCTCTTTCTGGCTTATGAAATGCGCGAACTGGGCCCAGCCGGAAAGGTGTTCGTGGGCTTCGCCGTCAGTGGCGCCCTTCTGGGCGCCGGCTTTTTCTATGAGCGGCGGGAGCAGTGGCGGATCCTGGCTCGCGCCGCCATGGGTGGCGGCTGGGCTCTGCTTTATTTCACCACCTATGCAATGAATCACATTAGAGCCGCGCGAATCCTGGACTCGGAATCGTGGGATTTCGTTTTACTGCTGATGGTGGCCGCAGCGATGGTGGCGCACACACTGCGCTACCAATCCCGGGCCGTCACGGGGCTCGCCTTCCTGCTGGCCTTTTCCACCATCAACATCAGCCACGCTCCCCCTACAAGTCTCATCGCGAGCGCCATTCTGGCTGTGGCTCTAGTGGTGATCGTGGGAAAGAGGCGATGGTTTGACCTGGAAGTATTAGCAATCGTGGCCATTTTCTTGAATCACTTTTTCTGGCTGCGCCCCATTATCGAACCCATGGCGGGGCATCATCACCTTTTCCCGGAGTTCATGCCGAGCGCCGCCCTCCTGATCTTTTACTGGCTGGTGTTTCGGGTTTCCTATCTGCTGCGCGGGGGGTTGAGCGAGGCGGAAGAAAAGGTTTCCACCGTCGCCGCGCTGCTCAACACCTTCCTGCTTCTCGGAGTGATGAAATACCAATCCGTGCATCCGGAATGGGCATTCCGCTTTCTCCTGCTGCTCGGCGCGGTGGAATTCGTTCTTGGACAGTTGCCCATTGCGCGACGCCGGCGCGCGTCGTTCGTGGTTCTCACTGTTCTCGGCGCCACCCTGATGGTGGCGGCGATTCCGTTCAAATATTCGGGCGAGACGTTGCCCATCTTGTGGCTGGCGGAAGCGGAAGCGCTTTTTCTGGCCGGTGTTTTCCTTGATGAAATCGTCTTCTGCCGACTGGGGCTGCTGGCAAGCATGCTCGTCGCTTTCCAGTTGAACATCTTCGCCTTGCGGCAGATTGATGACCCCGAGTGGAGGGGATTCCACGCCGCCGAGCGGCTGCGCGGCATCATGGAATTCGCTACCACCACGTTGATTTTCTACGGCGACGCCCATTGGCTGGCGCGCCGCTCCCGGGTTATGGCGGAGTCGCGCTGGGAAAGAGAGACTCTGCGCCTGCTCTCTTACGCCGCCGCCATCACTGCCGTGGTCGGCATCTGGTGGCTCGCGCCGGAGCCGTGGGTGGCCGTCGGTTTCGCGGCCTTGGGGCTAACGCTCATCGTACTGGGTTCGCGGACAAGTATCCGGGAATTTGTCTATCAGGCCCATGGGGCCGCCATTCTGGCTTTTCTTCGCGTCCTGACGGTGAACTTTGAAGAACCGAGTCCCCATCTTTGGGTACGGGTTGCAACGGTGGCGCTGACGGGGGCGACGCTCTACGCCAGCGCGTACTGGTCAGGCCTGAAGCGGGTGATCACCGTCAAGTACGCTTCCTCCTGGCTCACCTGGCCCGCATCATTGCTGGTGGGGATGCTTGCCTGGCACGAATTGAGGCCGGTTAGTGTGGCGCTGGCTTGGACGCTTCTGGGCCTGGTGTTGTTTGAAGTCGGCTACGCCCGCCGCCTGCCGCAATTGCGCTTGCAGGCATACCTGGCGTTTGCGTTCAGCTTCCTGCGTCTTTTCTTTGTGAACTTCAACGCCGCGGGAGTGCCGGGTGAGCTGAGCCCACGGTTTTACACCACCGTGCCGCTGGCGCTCGCATTCTTTTACGTGTACGGCGTGCTGGATGCGTCGGGGAACCTGGAAGTGCCGCAGGGCCGATCCACGGGCACCTTCGCTTCTCTCAGGGCAAGCTCTGCGCTACCACCCATCGCGGCTCTTGACCCCGACCGGCGTTGGAAGGCTGCCGGGATTCTCTGTTCTCTGGGAACCTTTACACTGGTCGGATGGGCGCGTTTTGAATTGGAAGCCGACTGGGTGGTGGCAGCGTGGGCGGCGATGATCTGGGTGCTAGTGGCGATTGCCTGGCGTTACGAAAAGAGGATCTTTCTGCACCAGGGATTGATGCTGAGCGTGGCGGTTCTGCTGCGTGGCGCGCTGCACAATTTCTACGAGCGGAGTTACTTCCCCGCGCCCGCCTGGCAGAGCCGCAGCCTTACCGTGGGTGTAACCGTAACGTTGCTCTTCGCCGCGCTGCCCTTTGCCTTCAAATTGCGGCGCGCGCCGGAGGATGATCCTGTCCAGCGCGGCAGGTGGATGCGCATTTTCAATGCGTTGGGGCGCCGTCCGGATCAGGTATTCTTCTTCCTCCCCTTCTTCTTGCTCACGGTTCTTCTGGCGCTGGAAGTGCCCAAAGGCATGGTGACGGTGGCCTGGGGAGTGGAAGCCGTGGCGATCTTCCTCCTTGCGCTTGCGGTGGGCGAGCGCAGCTATCGCCTCTGCGGCCTGGGGCTGTTATTGCTCTGCGTGGGCAAGATCGTGGTGCTCGACGTTTGGGGGCTGCAACCACGCGACCGCTACCTGACATTTATTGTGCTGGGGGCCGCGCTGCTGGGCGTTTCGTTCCTCTATACGCGTTATCGTGAGGCCATTAGGCACTACCTATGAAACGCTGGATCATCTTCGCCATTGTCGTGACTTTGGGAGTTACCGCGCTGGTATGGTCGGAGCGCCATCCGGTGGACGTACGCGTTACCCCCGCTTCTCTCCTCTATTTTATCGCCGACTCGGAGTGGGAGTTGAGCCGGCTCCCGATGACGGCCACCCGCCTTTCCGATCAGGAAGAAATCGAAATCGGCAACCAGATGGCAGCGACCAATTCCTGGCTCCTCCGCGGGAGCGCCGACCTGACGACGCAACAGAAAGAGCAGATCCAAGTGGTGGGAGACTACGTCAACCGCGTTGGGACCCGCGTGGCGGCAAGGGCTCATCGTAAGCTGCCCTACAAGTTTCACTTCATTCCCAATATGGATTTTGTGAATGCCTTTGCTCTGCCCGGCGGGCATGTGTACATCGGCGCCGGGTTGGTGGCGCTGATGGACAGCGAAGATGAATTGGCGGCGGTGCTCGGCCATGAAGTCGAGCACATAGACCACTACCACTGCGCCGAACGCGTGCAAACCCAAGCGCGCCTCCGGCGGCTTCCCTTGGGGAGTTTGGCGCTGTTTCCTGCGGCGATTTTTGAAGCCGGCTACAGCAAGGACCAGGAGCTCGAAGCCGACCGCGAGGGCACAATCCTGGCGGTGTCAGCAGGGTATTCTCCCCTGGGTGCGGTGCGCATGTTCGAAACCTTCGACCGGCTTTATCAGGAATACGTGCGGCGCGCGCAATCACCGCAGGAAGAGCTTTCGCGCGTGGCGATTCAAACTATCGAGGGTTACTTCCGCTCACACCCGCTGCCCGCCGAGCGCATCGAACAGATTCGCAAGCTCATCAACGATGAACGCTGGGGAGACTTGACCCGCGAACGCGATTTGGAAGTCGCTTACATTTTTTGGACGGAACGCGCGCACCGGGCTTACGAAGCCGGGCGCTATGATGTGGCGGTCAAGCTAGGGCAGCACTCGCTGGAGATGCGGCATGATCAACCCATTGCTCTCATGGTGCTGGGCCAAGCGCAATTCGCGCAGGCGAATTTCGCCGAGGCGGCTGCGGCGTTTCGCCAGGCGCTTGAGCTCACGCCTGCCGATGACGAGTTGACCGGCGATTACGCCGATGCCCTGGCGGCTCGCCACACGCCCGCCGATTCGCTCCAGGGATTTACGGCGTGGGCCGATGCCCATCCTGATCTGAAAGGGCGACTCGAAGTGCGTCTCGAACTCGCCCGGTTGACGTTCGCGGCAAGAGGCGAGGCAGCGGCCGGTCTGGTGCTTTTCCCCGCAGTGTCGCCAAACGCTGCGAGCCTGCCGCCGGGGCTGCGGGGTCGCTATGGTTGGTGGTTCTACGGTTCCGGACAATACGATTCGGCGGTGAACTGGCTTCAGAGTGCGGTGGAGGAGCTCCCCTCGGACCCCATTCTGCAAACCCGCCTCGGTTGGGTGCTGATCGAACAGCGCAATCTGGAAGCCGCAATAGGGCGCTTCGAATCACCCGCCAATGGGTACCACTCTCCCGAGTATGGATCGCCGAATCAGCGCCGACGGCTTTTCCATGAGAAGCGGATGGGCCTGGCGGTGGCAGAATGGCAAGCGCAGCAGTTCGATCGTGCCATGAGCGGGTTCGCCAGCGCAGCCATTGCGCAACCGGAATGGCTTAATCCTCAATGGGTGGGAGCCCTCTACTCTCCAGGAGTCGCCAAGACTATCGAAGAGATGAAAGTAGAGCAGAAGAAGCGCCGGGGCTCCCGCGCGGGGCGGAACGGCGAATAGATCGAAATCCGTGCCGCACTTCCCCATCAAGCAATTCAAGAATATAACCCTTGACGGGCGCTTTTATTCTGGTCCGCGAGGTGTTACAATGGCCCCATCAAGATTTGGTAGACAATTTTCTGGGAACTAGGGCCGGAATAAGTTTGGAACAAAGACCATCCTGCAATGGAGGGATGGAGAGGCCATGACCCGCGATGGGTTCGCGCTCCGCCGGAATCGTTGCAGGTAGGAACGACCGCCTGCTCGCAGGCTGGGGGTGGCTCGACTTTCCATTCCGGCGTTCAAGTTCTTTTCCGGAGGGGACAATGCGGAAGGTTTTTGGGGTGCTTTTTCTCATGCTGACGGTGACGTCAGGAGCGTGGGCGCAGGATAAGAAACTCGTGGCAGTTTTGGATTTTGACTATGGCACGGTGCGTTCGGCGGTACAGGCGTACTTCGGCACCGATCAGGACGTAGGTAAAGGCATTTCTCTCCTGCTGGAACAGAAGCTTGTTCAGGACGGCAAATATCGGGTGATCGACCGCAACGCCATGGATAAGATCCTTAAGGAACAGAATTTCTCCAACAGCGACCGCGTCGATGCTACATCCGCCGCCAAAATCGGCCGCATTTTGGGCGTGAGTGCCATCATTACCGGCAGCATCACCCAGTTTGGCCGCGACGATAAGCACCAGGGGGTGGGCGGTGGAGGCTATGGGCTGGGGAAGTTTGGCCTCGGCGGAGTCGGCAAGAATGATTCCAAAGCCGTGGTGAATGTGACCGCCAAGCTCATCGATATCAACACGGCGGAAATTCTGGCGGTAGCCACGGGCAGCGGAGAATCAAAGCGCAGCGGATTTAAGCTCGGAGGAGGAGGAGGAGGTTGGAGCGGAGGCGGCGGCGGGCAGGTCGACATGGGCAGCAGCAATTTTGCCGAAAGCATCCTCGGCGAAGCCGTGAATTCCGCGGTCGCCAATTTGGGCCAGCAACTTGACGACAAAGCTGAGTCGCTGCCCACCGTTAAAGTCGAGGTCTCGGGGTTGGTCGCTGATGCCACCGGTAACACCTTGATCATGAACGTGGGCACCAAAGCCGGTGTCAAGGTCGGCGACCATTTGGGGGTTTACCGCAAAGGCAAGGAAATCCGCGACCCTGCGACAGGAAAGGTTTTAAAGACGATTGAGACCCGGCTGGGCGATGTTACGATTACCGAGGCGGATGAAACCTCTGCTACGGGCACGTACTCAGGGTCAGCGCCCTCCAAGGTAGGCGACGCCGTGCATACGGTGCAGTAAAGGATGTTCTCCAAAGAGGAGGTCAACAATGAGCTTTGAAGTCGGCGACACGGTGGGGGATTATCAGATTATCGGTCTGTTGGGCGCCGGTGGGATGGGAAAGGTTTATAAGGCCAAGAACACCATTTCTGACCGCATCGATGCCTTGAAGGTCTTGTTGCCCAATCTTGCCGATGACCAGGAGTTGGCGGACCGGTTCACTCGCGAAATCAAGGTGCTGGCAAGCTTGAATCATCCCAATATCGCGGGTCTCCGGACGGCTTTTCGCGTGGACAATCAACTCCTCATGGTTATGGAGTTCGTCGAGGGTACGACCCTGGATGAAAAAATCAAGGCGGGGCCGATTTCCGTCGAGGATGCCATCGGCTACATTACGCAGGTGCTGGCGGCGCTGGGTTACGCGCATAAGCACGGCGTCATTCACCGGGACATCAAGCCTGCCAACATGATGCTGACCACCGACAACGTCATCAAGCTCATGGACTTTGGCATCGCCAAGACCAAAAACGACCGGAAGCTGACCCAGACCGGCGCCACCTTGGGTTCGCTCTTCTACATGTCGGCCGAGCAAGTGCAGGGCAACGAGTTGGATGGCCGTTCGGATCTGTACTCGGTCGGGGTCTCTCTCTACGAGATGGTCACGGGTACGCGGCCTTTCAAGGGCAACAGTGATTTTGACATCATGATTGCACAAATCCAACAGACTCCCATGCCGCCGATCGAAATGATGCCCGACTTGCCCAAAGCGCTCAATGACATCATCGTGATCTCTCTCGAAAAGGACCCTGCCAAGCGGTTTCAAACCGCCGAGGCGTTCAGCGCGGCATTAGGAAGCATCACCCATGCGCTTAACGCAACTCCGGTACAGGCATCGACGGGGTTGATGCCAACGGTAGCAGCGCCGGCACCCATGCAGCCCGTGGCAGTGGGTGGGACGGTTTCCGCTCCGCGCATCTCCACCACCTATCAGCCCACGGGAATGGCCCCACAACCGGAGGCTCCCGTGGTGACTCCGCCAGATCCCTCCCACGGCATCCCTTCGCCCAGCCGCTCCAAAGGCTATCGCGGGCTCTACATGACTCTTGGGGCCTTGATTGCCTTGGCGGTCATAGTCCTTGCCGCGACGCAACTTCCACGAATCATGAAGACCCAAGCCAGCAGCGACCAGACTGCGCAGGTCTCCACCCCCGCCACGACCAAATCCGGGGCGCCTAACGATTCGACGGCCAACACGGGCTCGCCGCAGGGGGCAGGGGCAGCAAGTTCCTCCACATCTTCAACCTCGCCAACCTCCGATGCGACTGTCCCCAATGGCGGACCTGCCGCGGGTAATGTCAGTAACCCTCCCGCGGAATCCGCAGGTTCAACGAGCGCATCTTCCGGTTTGCCCTCCACCGAGAATCCCGCAAACCGGGGCGGGCACACCACTCGCACTGCAAACAAATCCGCGATGAACCAAGCCACTGCTCCCAGCTCGACAGGCGGAGGAGGAGCGGCTGATTCGCCCCTGCCGCCGGGTGGCCCAGGCCAGGTTGCGCAACCACCCGCGGAAAGCAAAGGCGCAAGCCCGCAGGAACTTGCCGAACTGGCTGAATTACATGACAAGCTTTCCGTCCGTGCCCAGACCGAGAATAGCGATGTTGAGAGCTTGCGCAAGCAAATGGCGGCCGGAGGCAATAACCTGCGATCTGATATTTCTGCCGCGCAGACCCGTATGAATATGGACATGAATAAATTTGACGCGGCAATGAACGCCGGGGACCCTGAGGCGGCGAAGAAATATATGAGCATGGCGGAGCGTGAGGTAGAAACCTTAGAGAAATTCTTCGGCCACTAAGGGCAGGAATAGGAAGTAGATATTTTCCAGGGAGGGAGAGGGCAGCGCTGGCTTGAATTTATCGCCCTCCATCTCCTCAGGGGAGAGGGTAGGGTGCAAGCGCCGGGCCAGTGGGCCTATTGTCGAGCATGCAATGCTCTCCTTGAGAAAGCTTAATTGAACAGCATTGACTTTAGCCTCAGTTCCGCAGCCGAGAACTCTTTAGACGAAATTTGACCGCCGCATCAGTGTAACCTCATAGGTATCGGTCCCGCCCATAGGAAGAGCTGTCATAATGCTCGCCTTTCCTTTTTGCTAGTGTGGTGTCCCGGATAAGATTTGACAATGGCATGTTGCAAGGACCCCCTCACCCCCGGGCCCCTCGGTCGCCACGGCCACCGAGGGGAGGATGGATTTTATTGCCCTCGCCCCTTTGTGAGAGTCCGATGGGGTTCGAAAGGACCCCCTCACTTGCCCTGCTCCGTCGGGCCACCGCTCCGTTAGGAAAAGGGGGGGCCGTAAGGCGGAGGGGGGGGCCACGTTTTGCTGGTCGTGGGGGTGAGGGGTCACCTCGCGGGTGCATGGCCCTTGAGGTATACGGCACCCGCGCCTTTGACGCAACCCCGTTGTGCCGCCTTTCTTGACCTCTTGCGCGAGAATACCCTAGTATGGAGAGTTGTGTGTCCGCTCGCAGATTTAGCTGGAAACACTTGGCGGGGTAGCTCAGTGGTAGAGCGAGGGTCTCATAATCCCTAGGTCGGGAGTTCGATCCTCCCCCCCGCTACCAAATAATTAAACTACTTGCAGGTGCTCTCAAGGGGGCAGCTCTCGACTTTGCTTCGCATGTACTCAGGTCGAAACCGCTTGGTCTATCTAGCTAATCTATTTGCCATAGCTGTTTTTATGCGTTCCACCGGTTCCGCCGTTTGATAAAGGTGGCACTTAGCGTGAGATAAGCAGCCAGGCTGTCGAAAGGCCTGCGAAGCTTTCCTTCACTTTCCACGATCCAACTCAGTTTGCCGCCCCCCCTGCAGCCATTTCTATCGCTCCAATTTGCTCCTATTAACTCAAATGAGAGGGACTTCCCTCTTTGGCTTGGCGGGTGGCGCCCCGATGCATCGGGGCGCCACCCGCGTTGACATTTCTAAATTGACTCGGTTGCGAGTTCAATCGTATATCGTGGCGAATCCCCAAGCGGTTATAATAGGGGCAAGAGGTTTAGGATGGAGAATCATTACGTCGAACAGCGCGAGGGTGGCTACTACGTTTCCGGGACGCGAGTTTCGCTCGATTCTGTCGTGTATGCCTTTCTTCGCGGCGAGTCCCCCGCGGGCATCGTCGAATCGTTTCCGGCGCTCGGTTTGCAGCAAGCGTACGGCGCCGTGGCGTATTACCTGGCGCACCAGAAGACGGTTGATGAGTACCTTCAGAAGGGGCGGCCGGACTTTGAGCGGATGCGGGAAGAGTCTCGCCGCAAACACCCGGCCCTCTATGCAAAGCTGGAAGCAGCGCGCCGGTCGATGCCGAGTTCCCGCGCATGAAACCGCGCTTCCTGGC
>JBEKQO010000151.1:0-17308 GCA_049519635.1 Terriglobia bacterium
CGCGCTGGAACAAGGCTGGCTGCTGGCGGAGTTGGAGCAGCGCTACGGCTACGGACAGGAGGAGTTGGCGCGCCGCTTTGATCGCAGCCTCAGTTGGGTCTCGCGGCGGCTGGCCCTGGTCGCTCTCCTGCCGGAGGCCCTCCAGCAGCAAGTGCGCGAGGGCAAGATCTCCCCCCACGTGGCGATGAAGTTCCTGGTGCCGGTAGCACGCGTCAGCCTGGAGGACTGCGAGCGGATGGCCGGCGTGTTCGCTCCTCTAACATCATGCCAAAGGAGGACTCAAATATGCGCCAATGTTACCAACGTGGTTGTCTAAGGCGTACGCATCGTAAGTCAGGGCCGGATTGTTGGGAGTTTCTGTGGCGCGAGAATGATGCAACCGGAAAGCAAGTGCGCCGGACGATCGTGATCGGAACCGTCACCGAGTTTCCAACGGAAGACGCAGCCCGGGCTGCGGTAAATGGATTGCGAATGCACATCGACCAGAATCGCAGTCGTCAACGAGAACAGACGATTCGCGTAGCGGATTTGGTGGATCATTACGAGCGGATTGAGCTTTCTGACGGTGCTGAATGGCACTCTCACGCGACGCGAGTTGTTTACCAGCATTTTCTCAGAAGATGGATAAGACCACAGTGGGCCAACGTCAATATTGAGGGTGTTAGGACGATAGCCGTTGAGCATTGGCTGAGACGGCTGCAACGTGTCGATGGCAAACCCCTAGCGAACGGGGCCAAAGCGAAAATTCGAAATCTCATGAGTGTTCTGTTCAACCACGCCATTGGCTGCGAATGGTTTGAACAGGGAAGGAACGCGGGAGGGAAACCTTCCGCATGTCAGGGGGGAATATCAGGAATCTCGGCGGCCATCGTAGGTCCTCCTTGCCCTGGGTGGGCATAAGACCGACGCTACCACAATGGCATACTTGAGTTAAGCAGGCTTACCGAAAGGACACGCTCTCGTCAAGGGCAGGACAGACAGGTGTCACACAAGACCAAGCTCAGGGCATCCGCACCGCGACCGAGTGGGTAAGGAATCATGGTTCATTGGCGGGAAGCAGCGCGCAAGGGTCGAAGTCGTGGCTAACCAAATGCACATCCTGGACCGACTCCCCCAGAAGAGCAGCGGTGCGAAGGCGGCTGAAACATCGAAGCCATCGGAGCCCGTCGATGACGGGCGACAACTCCTTCAACAGCTTGGGAAGCGAGCCGACGACGCAAAAAACTCCGTTTTAAGGCCGCTCTTCGACAGTGCCTGCATTTTACCTATTGTAGGATGAGTCGATCGCCGGTTTGGACCGAATGAAATGCGCCGCCAGTTCCCAAAAGTCCCTTCGAGAATTCGCCGAAGACCAGGGTAGCTGGCTTCTCTAGCCAGCCCTCGTAAAGAGCAAAAACTCTAACCACTCCCCACGAACCTGGCGATCACGCTTCGGGCACGTTCGCGGGTATCAGGGTTTTTAGCTTTCTTTGCAATCTCCTCCAGCGGCGCCCTCTCGCAGAGTTTTTCGACCGCTGCCCTGCCCACACGCCAATCGTTGGTCGTCGTCGCAACCTTGACCAACAGGGACGAGTCTCGCAGTCTATGGACAGCCTCCAATCGTCTCTCAACATTAGAGGCCTCCATCGCCACCCTTGCTAGAGACGCAGGGTCTGTTAGCTTCTTGAGTGCCGCATCGCGGACATAACTGTTCTGGTTCAACATGAACACTCTTGCTAGGGCTTCCTGGTCAGTCAGTTTCTCGACGGCGTCCTGCGGGACATAACAACTGTGTTCCGCTGCTATCTTTGCGAAAGCCTTCTCGTCCGACGCCAGAGTCACCTGGTCCAACAACCTTCGAACCGCGGCCCTGCGTAAACCATGATTCTTAGCCCTTGCCGCGACTTTCGCTAACAGAGCTGGGTCCGACAGCCGCTCGACGGCAGTTCGGCCGCTAAAGTAATCCTCGATCACTAGCGCCACCTCCAGCAGAACCGCATGGTCCGTTAATCTTTTGACTGCGGCTTCCGTAACGGACAGATCTTTGCTCACCAAGGCCAGCATTGCGAGAGCGGCTTGGTCCGTCATTTTCTCGATAGCTGAGGTACGGGCATCCGAATCATTTGCCTCCGTAGCCACCTTGGCCAGGAGACTCTGTTCCGTCAACTTCCTGGCTGCCGCATCGCGGACCTCGCTGTAGTTCGCGGAGAGCGCCACCTTCGCTAGAACCAACTCATCGGTGAGCTGACCATTACGAACAGCGGCTTCGCGGACCAATGGGTCCCTGTCTTCAACTGCTACCCTTGAAAGGACTACTTTGTCCGTCAGAAAACGGACTGCTGATGCCCTAATTTCGGGTTTTTCGTCGTGCATGGCCATCTCAGCTAATGCCTGTTTGTTGTCGAGTCGGGTTATCGCCGCCTTCCGAAAATCCGAGTCCACGGCCTTCATCGCAATTTCCAGCAAGGCACCTTGATCGGTCATTTTCCCAATGGCCTCAAGGCGACTCTGCCTGGCAGCCTCCTGAGCTCTGTACTCACGAATCTTATTTGGGTCAGACCCGCATCTCAGACAATCGCTGCGATGGAGGTCGTCATTGCGCTCGAATCTCGGATGGTATGTTTTATGGCACAACTTACCGCCGCACTCCTCGCAGTCCCTCAACCACTCAATATCGCACCACCCATCGCTTATCATGAAACTGAGCGACCTCCGTTCGCCATCAACTCGCCACCATCTTGTCTTGCAGAGTGGGCACTCCCAGTCTGCCATCTTGCAGTTTCCGGCAAGCGCAATTGTGACAGGGGCGCGTGGATTACATCGGGGACATCCAAACGGCAAAGTCAGTTCAATGGTCCTTTTAATTGAGGTCGGGCCTTTCGGACCCTCCGCCCTCGTCACAGGGATGTGCGAAGGGGTCCGCTTCATACCTGATCCAAACAAACGCGTAAACAGATTCATCTCTGCTATCCTTTGGGGATTGCACAACAGGAGAAGATGGTACGCTTCTCATTTCCGCCCTGCATTGCCCCAGTAATCGTTCGGCGATCGGTAGAATGATTGCTGCGAGGCATTCAGAATGCAGGACAATACGAAGCGCATGGCCTTCCAACGCGTTTGTGCCCTCCCCGGTGGTAATCGCAAGCGGATTCAAAGGCCTGGTACTCAAGACAGGCTAGGAGTCTAGCTACGGTGGCAAGCCACACCAGATGCTCAACAATCCGGGAACGGAGCGTGGAATAGAAAAAGGCCAGCGCGGTAGCGAGCACCTCACCAAGTATTTCCCTATCGTCTTCCATCGTAGTCACCTCGGTGTCACAGGTTCGCAGACGCAGTAGCTCCGCCCAGTCCTCGCCTCTCGCCGGTGTCTCATTCTTATGTCGGCCACATCATCATTCAGTCCTTGCTCACGTTTCCGTCTCAGAATCCTGTGTGCACGTCGTGAAATTTTTTTGGGCGCATGGCAGATGTGGCAATAATTTCTGCAAGTCCTTGCGAAAAAGGCGATTCTTTGCGAGCAACGATTTCGAAACCGCATCCAGGTGAAGGCGATTCTCCGCCAGCAGCTTGAGGGTGTTCTCCATTTCCTGCTTGAGAATGCGGGCGGCAGTGTCGCTTACTCGCTGGTAAATCGGGCTGCCGACGGCTTCGGCATATTTGAATAACTCGGGGATGGACAATAGGCCAAAATCTTCGTCCATGCCGTAACGGCAAATCATCTGACCGGCAATCTGGGTGGCGTGTTCCAAATCCCCCGAGGCGCCGGTCGTAAGACCCATTTCCTTTCCGTAATAAATGAACTCCGCGGCGCGCCCCCCAAGGCAAGTGCGAATCCGGGCCAGCAATTCCTCTTTCGTTTGGCTTTCGCGCTTCATTTCTTCCTCGCTGCGCCGCATGCCGCCCCCGTGGTCAGCCCTTGCCACGATGGAAACTTCGGGAGACCACCAGCCGGCAAGCCAGTACATAACGGTGTGCCCGGCCTCATGACGGGCGGTGCTTTCCAGAAACTCAGGTGACCACTCCTTGGCCTCGCCCTCGCGCGCCGTATCGAGCGCTTCAACCAGCAGGTCACTCGTCAATGCGTGGTTCTTTTGAAGGGCATTGCGGCCGGCAGACTCAATAACCTGCTCGAGATTAGCAATGCTGAGTCCGGTGGATTTCTCGGCCAAAAGCTCAATTACTGAATGGGGTATTTCCACTCCCCTTATCGTTCCCAGTCTCAGCGCAAAATACTGCTGCCGGGCTGCTTTGTCAGGAAGGTCCACTAAGATCGCTCGAGAAAAGCGCCGAACCAAGGCTGGATCAAGGGTCCGCGAACGCCGCTCCGGCGTGTCCTGGTCCTCCGTTTGCACGTTGAAGTTCGTTCCCGCCAATACAAATACGGGCCGGTCTGGAGACGGCCCCGTGAAACCGTCCATTTCCGTTAAAAGCGCGTTCAGAGTGTTCTCTTCGGCTTGCCCGCTTGCGCCACCCGTGCGCAGCTTCCCGATGGCGTCAATCTCGTCAATAAAGATAATCGCGGGCGCATATCGCCGTGCCCGGGCAAACAGATCTCGAACGTTCTGCGGACCACTTCCCTGCCAGATCGTCACGAAGTTCGTGGATGACACCGGGATAAACGCCACTTTGGATTCTGCCGCCATCGCTCGCGCCAGCATGGTCTTGCCCGTGCCGGGCGGCCCATAAAGCAAAACTCCCTTGGGCGGCTTGAGGCCCAACGCGGCGAACCGGCGCGGATTTCTCAGGAAGTTGATGAAGAACTTCAATTCGTTCTTGGCGCTTTCGGCGCCGATCACTTCGTCGAAGCGCGTCCGCGGGCGCTCCACTTCATCCAGAATCTCTCCCGCATCCGCCGCGGCGATGGCGCGGGTGAGGCGGAGATTGCGCAATCGGATGGAGATTCGTCGTCCGTCCACGTTCGGCGCCGTGTCGAAGCCGAGCACCTTCCGTTCCTGGCCTAAGCGAGCGGCCGCCTTCTCGCGATACAGGTGGCGAGTTATCGCGAGCAGACGGCCGGCAAAGTCGTTGCGCTGCTCCTGCCAGTTTCGGACAAATCCGTCAATAAATCGGCTCTTAATCACGCCGCGTGCGCCCCCGGCCTGAACGCAAGCAAGGTACACCTCGTTATCCACCGTGTCTACGCCTGCTTCACTTGAGTCTGATTCGGCAAGCGCAAGCAGGTAAACTGGAATCTCCGGAAGCCGTTCGCGAATTTTCCGCAAGATCTCTTGTCCTTGATCAAGGCCGCGCGCTGCCGCCGGAATGTGGTCAAATTGCTGGACCGTTTTCCCCGGTCCTTCCAATCCGGCTCCCAGTAACAGATCCACTAGCACCATGTCCACTTCTTCGTCGGCGAGTGTTTGCAACGCCTCCGCCGCCGACTGGCCTACGCGCCAATCCACCTCGGAGATCGATTCCCGGTAAAGGTCAGCCACCTCGGGGCCAGCGAGCAACAGAACGCGGGGGCGATCGACGGGTTCAAACAACGCGGCGACTTCGGAATTCAGGCCTCCTACGTCCCCATCCAGTTCCACCCGCAGGCTATCCACTTTCTCCCAGATCTGTTCGAGGCGATGTGTATTAAACAACTGGCAGAACTTGAACAACTCGGTCTTGAGGAACGTCTCCGCCTGGGACCGCAGCGTCCGAGCATCCCCGCGGGCGCCCTCGCGCAGGACAAGGCACATTGGTAGCAGTTCGTGGAAATCAACCTGTTTTCGGTATTGCCGCTGCAGCAGCCTCGCGACGCGAATCAACTCTGCTTGCACCACGCGCTCCAGTTCATTGACGCGAAGATGATTGAACAAGACCGGGTAACCCGCGGCCAGGCGCGAGCAGATGGCCTGAGGGAAGCAGGGTTTACCGGTCCGGGGGTCGGTCTCGTGCTCCAGTGCATCGAGGATGGTCTTGCGATGGAAAGCCGCGTTGGCGCTGCGAACCGCACCCTCGCTCGCCAGGTCGTAAAGCTTGCGCCCTGCGTTGGTAGTGAAAATAATGGTGGTGTCGGTGAAGCTGATGTCGCGTTTCAGGAATTTGTCTTCCAGCCGCCCGGCATCGAGAAGCTGGAGAAAGAGATGAACGGTGTTCAGGTGCGCCTTTTCAATCTCGTCAAAGAGGAGCACCGCATTCGAATTCTTATCCACGAAACCGGTGAGCAAGCCCGGTTGCGCTCCCTTGTAGCTTTCCTCCCAGCCGACCAGCGCGTTCTGCTGCTGATGATCGGCATAGGCGCTCATGTCAAACCGCTTGAACGGACGGCCTAAATGCGTGGCGCCCAGTTCGGCCAAAAATGTTTTTCCCACGCCGGGCGGGCCGGCGAAGACGAAAACTGCTCGCGGGGCCTTGCGCTGCCGATCTGATGCCGCCACGATTTCGGCATTGAAGAGACCCTCTACGAAAGCCTGCACCGCATGGTCTTGCCCAAAGACCTTCACCAACAAATCCGCTCGCAGAACCCGCAGTCTTTCAGTCAATTCGTCTAACCGCGGAGCCAAGCCCTCCTCAATGCACCAGGCATTGAGGAGGGAAATGGCATCTTCCTTTCCGAGCGAAGATGCACCGAGCAGGCCACACAGCTCGAAGGACGTCGCCATGGCGCAAGCCAAATGCCGCAGGTCCACTAACCCCGGATGCATCCGGTCAGGTACTTCCTGGGCCAGTTCCCTTGCAGTCTGCAAAAGGGTTCGGACCGGTTCCGCCACGGGCAACTTGCCCCGGCAAGGAGAAGGCTCTCCCACGGTGGGCAGCGCGGCCTCCAGGCTCTCCAGAGTCAGTCCGGTGCCCTCGCACAAAAGCATAGCGCCTTCTGTGTGGTGAAGCATCGCCAATACTAGCGACGAGAGATTCAGTTCCTTAGCGCCGACGGTTTGGGCAAAGTCTTTAGCGAGGTCGACGATGGTTTGTGCTTTGTCAGTGAACATTCACACTCACAATTCTCTCGGGACGCTGCCGAATGCAGCCGGCCGGGGCCAAACCGCTTCTGCCCGGCGCTTCCATACCGGGTCTTTACGAAGGTGTTTCTCGAACACGCCCGGCGTCACACCGCAGATCAATTGAACACTACCCTTCGCAAGGGTTTCGCGAAGAAGACGGGTCCACTGGCCTCCCTGCGCCGATTTCTCCTCGTCCTCAACTTTGGGAACGAGCATGAGAACCTCGGGATGGGATTCGCCTTCTGCAAGGAGTGCCCGTAACCGCTCCAATTCCTCCTTTTCCTTTTGAGAAGAGATGTGCCGTCCTCTACGCGGTCGGACGGCAATGTCAATCAATCGGCGCCCTTTTAGGCCGGCGGGTGGTTCCTCAGCGGTTATCGCGAACGCAATCGCAGCCGCAATGCCCGCGATGAGTGCATCGTTGTCACTCACTAGCAGTACGCTCTTGCGATCTTTGCGCAGCAAAATCTGAATTACCGCCTTGCTCGATGCTTGTACGCTTGAATCGGGCTTGAGCTTGCCCTCGGACGCCTCCTTTACAAGGTCCTTTCCATACCTATCGAGCAGCGCCAAGGCCGCCGCTGGCGGCGGAGGTGCGGCCTTCCCAAGCACAGCCTGGGCGACGGCTGGGGTGGGAGACTGAACCAGCGCCGTGAGGAGGTGGAGCGGAGTGACCACGTCGCTCCCGAACTCCTGCGCCAGTTTCGTAGCGGAATCAAACAGCATTCGGCTGGCGGCGGAACGGTGAATTTGGCCATCCTGGCGAGGCGTGCCGCTTTTGCCAAGTTGACTGCGCAGCTTGCGCCGGGCGCGAGTGCTCTCGATCCCGCACTTTTCGAGCGCCTCGCGCACCAACTCAACGTCGGCGGCCACTGCCTCGGCTATCTCGACGTTCTTGTCATCCGCCTTGATCGCCCCGGCGGGAAACTCCGCGAATTTCAGCAAAGCCATGCAAAAATGCTCTGGCTCGATTTGCTTGAACTCGCCAGCAGCCATTTCACTCGCGGCCAGCCGCCAAATTAAGTCAACAGAGGGTGATAGTTTCATAAAATTACTGATTCTGTTCCCAAGGCATCGGCGGCGGATCCTGCCATTCGGAGGCCATTCTTTCCAGTTCGCGGCCTGCTCCCTCGGGATTTAGCCAGCCATATCCGGCGTATTGCAAGGTCATGAGCAAACCGTGCCATTCTTTATCATTCCAGCTTGGACGGCCGCGCCGCTGAAGAAACTCGGAGTGATGCGGATCTGTTGAGACGTAAGGGGTGTGCAAGGTAAGGAAATTCACGAGATATGTACGAGCGCCTTCGTCCCAATCCTTTTGTTCCGGAAATTCATAATCCCACTCCAACTCCCATATGCGAAGGGTTTTGTCATTGCTTCCTGACGCGGCCCAGCGCCCGTCCGCGCTCAGGGCCACCGATCGCACTGAGTCCGTGTGTCCCTCAAAAGCTCTAACGCAGTTGCCGCTGCTCACGTCCCACAGGCGCAGGGTGTGGTCCAGGGATCTTGACGCGGCCCAGCGCCCATCCGCACTCAGTGCCAGAGAAGTCACCCCCCCAGAGTGTCCTACAAAGGTTCTAAGGCATTTCGCGCTCTTCACCTCCCACAGCCGAAGGGTCTGGTCAAAGCTTCCCGACAAGGCCCAATGCCCAACCCCGCTCAGGGCCACTGACTCCACTGAGTACTTGTGTCTCTTCATGATTCTGAGGCACCTCCCGTTGCTCACTTTCCAGAGGCGTAGCGTGTTGTCCCCCCCTGCAGACTGCGCTCCTCCAGACAAAGCCCAGCGCCCATCCGCGCTTAGGGCCACTGACCGAACTGGGTTCGTGTGTCCTTCAAAGGTTCTGAGGCGGTTCCCGTTGCTCACCTCCCATAGCCGAAGGGTGTGGTCAAAGCTTCCTGACAAGGCCAAGCGTCCATCCGCGCTTAGTGCTACTGAGTCTACTCGTCTCGCGTGTCCCTCAAAGGTCCTGAGACACTTCCCGCTACTCACCTCCCAAAGGCGAACGGTGTAGTCCGGACCTGCTTCTCCGAACCCACTCCCCGACAAGGCCCAGCGTCCATCCCCACTCAGCGCCACTGATGTTACATCGTCCGTGTGTCCCTTAAACGTTCGCAGGCAGTTCCCGCTGCTTGCCTCCCAAAGGCGAAAGAATTTGTGATGTTCTCCCACCGACAAGGCCCAGCGCCCATCCACGCTCAGCGCCGCTGAACGTACCGGCTGCCCGTGTCCCTCAATGGTTCGCAGGCAATTCCCGCTGCTCACCTCCCAAAGGAGAAGGGTCTCGTCCGAGCTTCCTGACAATGCCCAGTGCCCATCCCCACTCAGCGCTACTGATTTCACTGTGTCCGTGTGTCCCTCCAACGTTCTCAGGCACTTGCCGCTGCTCACCTCCCACAGGCGCAGAGAGTCCCAGCTTCCTGAGAGGGCCCAGCGCCCATCCACGCTCAGCGCCACTGAATGCACATCGCTCGCGTGTCCCTCAAAGGTGCTGACGCACTTTAGGATGCTGGATTCCATGCGTCTAGCTTCTGCCAGAGCCTGCTGAATCTCAGCACTGTCTTTGAGCTTCTCGGCTGCTGACAAGGCGGCCACGGCTCCCTCCGCGTCCCGCCGCTCTAGATGAATACATCCGAGGAGATATGGCACATTCCAATCGCCAGGCCGGTTCTTCCACGACTGCTCCAACGCTTGCACTATAACGTGGTCCGTCTCACGCGCGTTACGCCATAAATGTAGGCCCCGGTTATAGGAGGCTTGAGGATGACCGGGATCCCTTGCAAGTACCTCGTCAAAGAGTTTCTCGGCCTTAACGGTGCGACCAAGGTCCAGCAGAGAGACCGCTCGGTTGTTCAGTGCGTCGGGCTGAAGTTCAGCGGCTTCCGGAAGCTGGCGAGCGTAGTCGTCACCGGCGAGCACGCGGTAAATGCCCTTCAAGCTGTCTTCCACTACGCGAAAGCTCTCCGGCCGTCCATCCGGCGCCGCGACAAGGCATTGGTCCAACAACCTCACTAACTCACACGGCGGTTCGGGGATGGCAACGCCTTCAAACCCCACCTCACTCAAATGCTTCAGCAGTTCCGGCGCGGCGGTACCGCTTGGCCATCTAACTTCCCCCACCAACATCTCCAGCACGCTTACTGCCCAAGACCAGATGTCGGTTTTGCGGGAGAGCGGTTTCCCATTTGCCTGTTCCGGAGAGCAGTAGGCTGGGGTCATACCCCCGACGCTGACAAGAATGCTGCGACCAGCGCCTGCCACGAGCGACTCACCCGCTGCCGCCCGCGCTTTCGCCAGCCCAAAGTCTGTGATCTTGGCGGTCCCATCCGGCATCATCAGGCCGTTGGCGGGCTTCACGTCCTGGTGAATCAAGCCCTGCTCATGCGCATAGTGCAGTCCCCACGCCATCTGAATCGCGATGTCCAAGATGCGCTTGAGCGCCTCTTGCGGCCCACCTTCGTAAAGCTTCCGGTCGTCAATCCAGTCCCTTAAGCTCCCACCTTCGACATACTCAGCAAAGACGCGCGGGATGCCTCCTAGCGTCCGAACGTAATAGCAACTGACAATGTGTGGGTGCAGGCCGAGGTTGATCCAGGTTTCGCACTCCCTGACGAAATTCTCCTTTTGCGCTTCGGTCTGGAAGTAATCGTGGCGTGGGCTTTTGACGGCGAGGTCCATATTCCATCCCCGGTTATGGACACGATAAACCAACCCCATCCCACCAGCTTCATGGATCTGCTTTACCTCGTAAAGATCAAGGACGACATCGCCCACTTTCCATTCCGCCGTCACTTGCGCTTCCGCAGCTTGAATGGCCTGCGGCCCATCGGAAGGTAAGGCAGGAACCGTCAGCTCGGCGATTGTCTGTTCTACGGCCGACGGATCGCTGGCAGGTTCACGAAGCGCTGGAGGCATTCGACTTTTGCCTCCACCCAGAACTCTGCTCAACCAGTTCCTCACCTCGCCCCCCCTTGTTCGTTCCGATCGCGGTTCACCGCGCCACACATTACTACCCGAAAAGCCTGAGGATTCTGCCTGGGGGCCGGTTTTGCGGTGCTTTTTCTTCCCCTTCGGCAAAGCCAAGGAGCACGACGGTGATGTTGTCTTTTCCACCCGCCGCATTGGCAGCATCCACCAGACGACGGCATTGCATCTCCAAAGGCGCAGGCTCGCTGAGGATTGGGAGGATTTGCCCGTCACTCACCATGCCGGTCAAGCCATCGGTCGAGAGCATAACCACATCGCCGGGGTGGAGTTCTAACAGACGGGTCAGGGGAAGCGGCTCACCGACCATTCCTACGGCTCGCGTCAGTCGCCCCCGGGCCGGATGGGTGGCGGCTTCTTCCGGAGTGATCTCCCCCGACTGAAGCAGGGCCTGGACCAGGGTATGGTCTCTGGTAAGTTGTTTCAGACGGCCGGCGCGCAGAAGATACGCCCGGCTGTCGCCCAAATGAGCCACCAGCGCCTTGCTGCCGCGCACCAGCGCACACACCACGGTCGACCCCATGCCTGCCAAGCCTGGTTCGTATTGCGTCTGCTGGCGAAGTTGCGTGCTGAGGGTGGCGATGGCTTTGCCCATCCGCCAGCCGGCTCTGCCGTTAGGCAGAGTTTCCGTTGTCCCAAGATGCTTTCGCACCAATTCGGGCAGTGTGGCTATGACGGCCCTCGATGCCAGCTCCCCCGCCAATTCGCCTCCCATACCATCGGCCACAATAAACAAGCCCTGTGCAGGATCGGCAGCCCAGTTGTCTTCGTTCGTCCGGCGAACGCGGCCCGGGTCAGTCCGTCCAGCATATTGTAGTGTCATAATGCTGCTTCCAAGGCTTTCTTCAGCTCCGCGGCAGTCTTGAACACGATGTCGGGGCGGTCGATCAATGCCTTGTCGATAACCTCAGCCAAGCGCGCGGGGATGCGTGAGTCGCGCCGGCGGATGGGCACAGGCTCAGATTCCAGAACCACCTGCCAAACGTCTTTGCCCCGGGGAAAATCGCGCGGACACTCCCCCGTCAGCATGTTATAGAGAGATGCCGCAGCCGCCCACATATCAACCTCGGGCCCGGCATACTTGAAGTTGACCACCTGTTGACGGGGCATGAACCATGGTTTGCCCGCAGCGGTTCCTGTACGTGCGAGTCCGCTCAATCCGGCGAGGTCGAACGCCCGGCTCATGCCGAAGTCGGAAATCTTGGCAATTCTAGTTCCGCGAACATCGGCGAGCAGGATATTGTGCGGACTCAAATCGCGGTGGGTCAGCCCGTGGCCCTCTGCGTACCGGCCATCCTTGAGCTTCACGTTCGGAATGGTAGCGAGATGGGCATACGCCAGCCCATCGAGAACATCGCGGATGATGGCCATAGCTTCCTTCACCGAAAGCTTGCCGCCGCGCTGCTGCATCAGCTTATCCACACTTCCTTGCGCACAGAATTCAATGGTGAAGAAGAAAGTGCCGTACGAACAACCGGCCTCGCGGAATTCGACAATGTTGCGGTGCTTCAGCGCCCTGGTGTTGGCGACCTCCCGCAGAAACGACTGCTTGGCCCGTTCGTCCGCCGCCACTTTGGGCAACATGACCTTCAGGGCCACCAACTCGCGGGAAGCTTCGTTCCGGGCCAGCCATACCACGCCCATGCCGCCCCGGCCCAGTTCACGCTCAATGGTGTAGCCGCGTATCGCCTCTAGCTCGCGCACGCCAGCTTTGGCCTTGTCGAGCATCCCTTTGAGGATTTCGAGAGCGTCCTTCTGGCATTGAGTGCAGACATAGTCTCCCTGGCGATTCTCACCGATCTCGGCGGCAACATCGCGGCCGCACTTGGCGCAAACCTTCACCTTCTTCTTAGGTGGCTCCTTGCGTTGAGCCAGAGCGGCCTTCTTTCGGCAGCTCTCGCACTGAAACACGCCGGGGAGGCGTTCTGCGTCAAGTTTCTTCTCCGGGGTTATTTCCGCCGAGCATTCCGCACACTGCGCCGGAACGAAGATTTCGACTTGAAAGATGTTGTCGCCTACCCGGACTTCGTCACCGTGTTTCAAGTCATGCTCCGGGAAGGAAAGCTTGGCGCCGTCTTCCGCGGACATCCCCTTTTGGCGCTGGCCAATCTTCCTCCCGTTGACGTAGGTGCCATTCAGGCTGCCAAAGTCACGCACACGAATGTCAGGCGGGTTGATGTCCAGCAGGCAATGATGGCGCGAGACGGTCCGGTGGGCTTCATCGGTGGGCAGCCGAGGCGAACAATCACTTGCCCGGCCGACGATGCATGAGGACGTTTCGTCAAAGACAAACTCCCGGCCGCTCAATGCGCCACGAGAGACTTTCAAGATGATCTTTGGAGGCATATTCGTCTTTTCGCAGCTACCGTGCTGGCGCAGCAATTGCAACAAGTCCTTGCGGCCGTTGACTCCCGCCACGTTCGAAGGCGTAGTTCCCACCCTATCTCTACTGAAAGTCGAATCAGAATGGTCTTTGGGCAGTTAAGTGACCTTCTCCGGCAAAAGTGTGGTGCGTGGCGCTCCAGATCGGCGCCGCACAACACGGCACAGGTAACTTTGAAAAGGGCCCCCGCAACCCCGAAATGGGAGATGATCCTGGTTGCATCGCGGCAGTTACAGGAGTCCTAAGTGTCGGCCAAGTTCAATCCGCCGCTCCCGCTGCAAAACATGCACCGGCCGGTACCTTTGCAATATGCGCATGGCACTCTCGCCAGGTAAGGCCCGGGCGTCCACGAATAGAAACTGTAAGGGTCTCGCTTCGATCTCTTGGCGGCTAGTTCCCGCTCATATTGCTGACGGGCCTGTTGTTGCTGGGCTTGGCAGTGGCTGCAAGTGCCAGTGCCGCCGCAAGCTCCGCATCGCTTGAGGTATATCTGTCCCATGGTTGTTCCTTTCCGCGCCCAAATGTCGCGCGCCTGCAGTATTTCCGTCTCGTCCGCGGCCACCTTCCGCCGCCCGGACTAAAGACGTATCGCCGTCCTTTCGATGGGTGTTCGCCACTCTGCATCTTAGACGCTGGATGTAAACCCCAGTAGCCCCAGCGAACCCCTGGCCGAGCTTTAGTTACTTTTCCAGATCAGCAGCGACTATCGTGCCGAAATCACCGACAGCGAATAACCGATCATCCGCCTTTACGATTGACTTCAGATTAGACTCCGTGCCGGAGTTATGCACCCGCCAGATATCACCGTTCGATGACGAAAGAATGAGTCCGCGATCTCCCACGGCCACAAATTCAGCGCCCGTCCATAACACGCAGTTCAAATCTATCGTGTAGCCGGTTTTGTGCTCGGTCCAATTCACTCCGTCTGGCGAAGAAATAATCAGGCCCGACTCCCCGACCGCCAGGAGTTGACTGCCGGTCCAAACGCCGTGGTCCGGACCACGGCTAAGATACTCTCCGTTCAGTTTCCGACTCGTCCAGTTTTTACCATCCGATGGGGTCTGAATTCCTCCCCTTACGACGACCAGCAGACGTCCCGTAAAGGCGATCGATTGAATATTAATCGGCACAAAGCCAACGGATTTCAAATCTACGCCATCGAAGGAAGACAAAAGCCACCCATTGTTGTCACCCGCAAAAAGGCGATCCCCCGTCCAGATAACCGAATTCAACACGTCTCTCCGGCCCCACACATAGAATGACCATTGTTCCGCATTTTTCGACTCATGATGACGCCTTGGTATCCGGCGGCTACGAGTCGATCACCGGCCCAAACAATGGAATTCATATATGCGTTTGAATCCGATTGCATTTTCATCCAGGTTGAGCGATCTTGCGACTTCAAAACCACAGGGCCATCAAAATCATACCCAACAATTACAAGTTCTTTCCCCATCCAAGCAATTGAAGAGAGCGATTTCCCTGTCCCTGAAGCTTGAGGAATCCACACTGTCGTTTTGTATCCGCAGTTCTTGCATGCTGCACCGTCGAAGTCGTGCCCTTTGGGGCGCTTCGTGCCACAACTCGAGCATTGCTCACAGTCCCTTCCCCAATCGTGGCCGTCGTCGCCAATGGATCCACATTTGGAACACTTGCAACCGTCCCACGTATGGCCTTCCGCACGGACTCTTCCGCGATTGGAGCATTTGCACCCATCCCACCCATGGTCGTGATCTCGCGTCCTTCCACAAGTGGGGCATTTGCAGCCACTCCATGCGTGGGAGTCTGATCGTGTCTTGCCACACTTGGCGCATCTCTCGCAATCCTTCCTCCAGTCGTGCCCTCTCTCTCGCAATTTGCCGCAGGTGGAACACTTGCAGTCCTTCCATTTATGCTCGTCAGGCCGGGCCGCTCCGCAGCGGGCACATTTTTCGCAATCCTCGCTCCAGTCGTGCCCTTGGTCGCGCGTCTTGCCGCAGTTGAGGCACTTGCACGCGATCCAAGCGTGGGAACCCAGAATGCACCTGAGGTTCATTTCTTATCTCCTGGCAGCCTGAAGGGTTCACACATTCGGGAACTTACCAAGCGCTTCGAGCGCTTTTCTGGCGTCCACGCGGACGTAGAGGCTATCTGCTCGCAGGCAATCCATCAGGTAACTTACACCCCGTGCATCGCCAAGCTTGTATAAGGCTTCGGCGGCTGCAATACCGACATATACGCTCCGCCATCGGTCGTCGCCTTCCCACTCGAGGGCCGCCGCAAGCGACTCAATAGCCTTGGGGTCGCCCAGATAACCGAGCCATTCTGCCGCCTCCTTAGCGACAAACCAGTTTTTGTCCTTGAGTGCCGTGGTCAGGGTCATGCCGCATTTTTTGCAGTCGCCCCCGTTCCACTTGTGACCCTCGCCATAACCTATGGCCCCGCAGCGGACACACTTCTTGCAATCTTTGTCCCAGTCATGCCCTTCACGACGCGTTTTGCCGCACGCTGTACATTTGCATCCGCCCCATTTGTGTTTTCCCAAGAGGCAATGGAAGTCCATCGCGTCGTTCCTCTCCTGGCCCCTGAAGTTGTAGCGCCGGGCTTGAGCCCGGAATGTGCCGCCTCCAACACATTGTGCAAGAATGGTAATCTCGTCACCAAGGATGCAAAAGGACCGGCCCGCGGGCAAATGAGGCTATTCCGGCGATTCGATCCACACTTAAAGTTCGACCTGAAAGTTACGCCGGTTGGAATCGGCCTTGGGTCCGTGTGACTGCAAATTGACGACCAGCGGAGCGGCTGTCACCCGTCTCCTTAATATGGTTCCCAGTTCTTAGGATCACAAAAGCATCCAATTTGGAACTGAGGGCCTTTCCAAACTCCCACGATGGCAATCTCGGCCCCAATATTTAGGTTCAGCTCGGGAGGGATATTGCAATAATGTGCGTTGGCAAAACATTCCAAATTCCATGGAGTGCCGGCTAGGGTGGCCTTAAAAATGGGGCCTTGACCGCCATCGGCGGTTTCTATTTTTGAAGAGACTGTGGCTTTCATGCGTGTTTTCTTGCACCCACCGCAGAACCAGCATTGAATCACCTCGCCGGGGGCTGTCTTCCAACCATTCATATCCAAAATGGCGTCAAGAGACTCCCATTGAGGCTCGTTGCGCAAAATTGCCTCAAGATTTAAGTCGATATGTCCGTATGGCTTCGCTCCGCCGTCAATAAGCCCCAGCAGGCCTGCTTTCCGGCCGCGCCATTGATGTCCCTCGCTGCGAAGTTTTTCGCACCGGTAACATGTGCAGCCTACCCATTCGTGAGCTATATCGCGCTGCCCGCCGCAACGCCGGCATTTCTGGCAATCCCTACTCCAGTCATGATCTCCGTCGTGAGTCTTTCTTTTTCCACACTTCCAGCATTTACAGCCATTCCATCTATGAAAACCGACAATACACATGATGTTCATAATTCGACGGGCCTAAACGCCAAGTCATCTTCCCCACGACATTACTAACCGGGATGCGGGCAAATTCTGCGCGGCGACACCATGACGTCTTTCAAGTCACTTTCCTCTGTTGTCTTAAGTTTGGATTAATAGTACGAAATCACTTTATTCGTGCCCGCCATGCTGGTGCAGGAGTTCCGCCACGGGCCTGCGGCCTTTGCGTTCGGCGACTGGCAGAGGCGTGTCATCGCTGTTATCCTGAGCATTGACGTCGGCCCTGTTCTCCACCAGGAGTTTCGCCGACTCCGTTCGGCCAGACAGAGGAGCTTGATGCAGTGGCCTGTCGCCGTCATTACTCTTGGCATCGACATTAGCTTTGGAGCGTCGAAAGAAAGGAGAGAAGGGGGGACACCATCTCATCAATTCTTTTATCAGTCATATTGGCGCTTCCCCACGATATCGCTAAATCGGGATTATGGTGCCTGGAGTGAACCCCAAAATTGAGACACGGAAAACAGGGACACATTTGGTTAAATGGAAAGGGGTCCCGAATGTCGAAACAACGTGTTTTCAGTTGGGAGTTCAAGGAGCAGGTGGTGCAGC
>JBEKQO010000152.1:0-17279 GCA_049519635.1 Terriglobia bacterium
GGATTTGTCTTCGAGCAGCTTGCGGACGTCGGTGTAAGTCTTGGGTTGCGGCAACGCCATAAGCGCAAGGTCCGCCAATCGCCCGCTCAGAATATTCGCGTCGGGGTCGCAGAAGGCGGCAATTTCCACGTTGGGTATCATGGCGTAGTTTTCCGCATGAAAGAAGCCCTGCCCGCGCAGGCCGCAGATGCCCACACGCACCCGGTCATTGGCGCCAAAAACCTTCTGTGGCTGCGTAATGAAACTTATTCCCGCGAGGGCCGCGGCGCTTGCACCCCTATCGAGAACTTCTTTGGTTGTGTGTTTGGCACCGTGCGCTTTTTCATTGGGCATGGTTAGAACCCCTCAACAAGGAATACCCAGCAGGCCGTTACGCCGCAAATTTGAAATCAGGCATCACCTTAGAGACGGGGAATGAAATTGTCAAGTGGGTCGGCAGTGGCGTGCTCTCATTGGCAAGACACGGACGCTCCCAGGGGCAGGATGGGTAAGACTTGCCCCTTCCGCGTCTAGTTCAAGTACCCAGCGCTGCAAACCGGCTCAGAATTGCGTTCACGGACGGTCATGCACATGGTATCTTTCGGACTGGAAGTCGATATTGGAAATTCCAGGTAGGAGGTTAATACCATCTTGAAATCTACCACACCCATTTCTGCGGTTTCGCTCGCAATGTGCGCGGTGATATCTCTTTTCCTGATTCCGGCGTTGCTGGCTCAGAATCCGAGTTTTCACAACGCGCCGGCCTCGGCCAAGGCAGTGATGAATCCGTATGCGGGTCAGCCGGCCGACTCCGCCCAATCGGCCTATCATGTCCGCTGCGCGAACTGTCACGGAGAAAACGGGGAAGGCACGGGAAACGTCCCGGCACTGGCCCGTGGTGGGGCGCAGTCCGCCAGTGACGGCGAACTCTTCTGGTATATCACCCAGGGCGATGTGAAGAACGGCATGCCGTCATGGAAGGACCTATCATCGCAGGAGCGATGGCAGATCGTCAGTTTTATCCGAGTCCTGGGCGGCGCCAAACCCGGCTCCCCCCGTGTACGCACCACACCCGGCGAAACCGCCGCGGCGGGAGTGAGCGCACCTCCGCCCCAGCCCCCCTTTACCGACTATCGTTTCGAGAAGCCCGGCACGGTTCGCAAGATCACCTTAAGTGACCTGCCCGCTCCCTTCGCCACGTCGTCGGCCGGCAATGGCCCTAAAGTCGTGCCGCGCCCGCAGAACGCGTGGCCGCAGGTTCTTCCCGGCTTTAAAGTGGAGCGATACGTGACCGGACTCAATAATCCCCGCCTGATCCGCACCGCCCCCAATGGCGATTTTTTCGTCGCGGAAAGCGAACCGGGCGACATTCGCGTCTATCGGGGAATCACCGCTGACGGGAAGCCGGGGCAGGGGGAGATTTTCGTCTCCGGTTTGAATCAGCCTTTTGGCATCAACTTCTATCCGCCGGGGCCCGACCCGCAATGGATCTATATTGGCAACACTGACTCGGTGGTGCGCTTCCCTTATCAGAACGGAGATTTGAAAGCGCGCGGCCCAGCCGAACATCTTGCCGACCTGCCCTCCTCCAATCGCGGCCACATAACGCGCGACCTTCAGTTCACGCCCGATGGCAAGAAAATGTTCGTTTCCGTGGGTTCGGCCTCGAATGTGGATGATCCCGATACGACGCCGGGAGAGAAGAATCGCGCGGATGTTCTCGAGTTCAATCCGGACGGTTCAGCGATGCGCGTTTACGCCTACGGCATCCGGAATTGTGTGGGGATGGCGATCAATTCGCAGACGGGTGAGTTGTGGTGTTCGGTGAACGAACGCGACGCCCTGGGAGACAATCTGGTTCCGGACTACATCACCCATGTACAGGATGGCGGCTTCTACGGCTGGCCGTGGTGGTATATGGGTGGCCACCAGGACCCGCGACACGAAGGCACGCATCCCGAACTGAAGGACAAAGTCATCACTCCCGATGTGATCCTTCATCCCCACAATGCCTCACTGGAGATGACTTTTTATGATGGCAAACAATTCCCGGCGGAATATCAGGGCGACATTTTTGCCTGTGAACATGGCTCGTGGAATCGATCGGTGCGCGTAGGTTATGAGCTGATTCGGGTGCCGCTGCATCAGACGGGGCACGCCAGCGGGGAATACGAGGATTTCATGACGGGCTTTGTAGTGGACAATGGACACGTTTGGGGGCGCCCGGTGGGCGTCACCGTTGCGCCCGATGGCTCGCTGCTGGTGACTGACGACGGCTCGGAGTCCATCTGGCGGATTACCTACACGGGAAAGTGAGGCCTGCGGGGAGGTTGCTGATTTCAGCAAAACGTTCAGAACTGAGCTCAAAACAATCAAAACAGCTGGCCAGTGCGCACATCGCCCGTCAAGGCGTTGGAAGCTTCGCTCGGCCTTTGGGTTTTTTGGCCCAGAGCGGGCTTGACCGATCTAAACAATTAAAGTCAGACACCCCCCGCAAAGCGGGCGGCTTGATGAGTGTGGCCGCCTCCAAGGCGGTTCCCTCTATCGTTCGATTTGTTTTCATCCCGGCCGCCATCGGAACCCCGGAGGGGTTGACATTGAGTAGCCGTGGGCAAGGGCACGCTTCTTATGCTTGCCGCCCACGGATCGCGTCGCTACCCATTTTGGCGGCCCTGAAGAGGCCGAGAGGTTTTCGTTCGGCACCGGGACCGTAGGTTTCACCTACGGCTACTCACGGTGTTCCCCTAGCCTGGATTTCTCACCACGAGTCCAGGAAGGGAAGGGCTTTACAGGCTGCGGAAAAACTCGAATGCGCTGTCATTCTGAGGAGCAGCGGCGACGAAGAATCTCGCATTGCCTTGAAAATGTTCAGAGCGAGATCCTTCGCTTCGCTCAGGATGACAGCATTGGCGGGTTTTTCCGCAGCCTGTTTAGCCCCGCCCTTCCGGCTGCGTCCAACCGTGGTGAGAAGTCCGGGCTAGCGGGGACCAGGGCAACGGTCAAACCTCTTCGAGTCGCACCGGTTAAACCAGCGGCTTACCTTGGTAACAGTTATTTGGATGGATAAGTTATTTATCCTTGACAACAAAAGTGCAGCGCCCTACGATTGGGCCCGTTAAAAACTTAAACAGGGTTTAGTTGCGTTTGGCATTGAAGGCAGTGCCCAGTCCGTCCATTTGACAACATCTATGCAGAGCCAGGATGCTCAACATCCTTCCACTTTGATCAAAGCTTCCGCGGTTTTTTTTACCCAAGGAGATCGTGCTTAATGTGGATATGCATAAGGTCTTTTCCCATGGTCTTGGATCAGTTCTGCGGGCCGCCCTGATCATGCCGGCCGGGAGTTCCGGCCGCGGGGCATATCGCCACTATCAACCTGGCATGTGAGAGGGAATCCCATGACAGGAATGCCCCTCTTCCCCTCCTTCCGTCGGATGGCGTCTTGGGAATTTTGTTGGGAGGTTTGTGTAATGAGCCGAATAATCTCATGGGTTTTCGTATCCCTCTTTCTGTTCAGCGCGGTAATATGGGCGCAGGACTCGGCGAACATCGTGGGGACGGTAACGGACACTTCGGGCGCCGTTATCCCGAATGCAAAAGTTGTGGTCGCCAATCCGGACAAGGGTTTCACCCGCAATCTGTCCAGTAATTCGTCCGGCGAATACACTGTGACCGGAATTCCCATTGGCAACTACGTGGTGACGGCGGAGGCCGGGGGATTTCAGAAGCTTGTGCGCTCCGGAATTGTCCTGGAAGTCGGCCAGACCCTTCGCGTCAACCTGCAACTCCCCGTCGGCCAGATAACACAGGAAGTCACCGTCAGTGGAAATATCTCCAAGGTCGAAACCGAGAATGCCACGGTTTCCGACGTCGTGACTTCGCACCAGATTGAGAACTTGAACCTCAACGGGGCGAACGCCTTGTCACTGGAGACGCTGGTGCCCGGGGCGGTGGAAGACAACGGTAACGACACCACGCACCTGGGTCACGGAGGTGCGGAACCCACCATCGCCTTCAACGGGAACCGCGCCGAGTACAGCAACCTGGAAATCGACGGCGGCAACAACTCAGACGAAGGATCGGGCGGCAATGGGGGTGACACTACCCCGGCACTCGAATCCATCGCGGAGTTTCGCGTCAGCACGTCCAATTACGGCGCGGATGTCGGCCAGCACTCCGGCGCCGTCATCGAAATTGCCACCAAAGGCGGCACCAAGGATTTCCACGGCAGTGCCTACGAGTACGTGCGCAACGACGTGATGGACGCCAACGACTGGTTCATCAATCAAACCATCGCTCCTCCGGGCGGCAATGCCCCGAAAACTCCGCTGAAGTGGAACATCTTCGGCTATACATTCGGTGGACCGTTCTACATCCCGGGCGTTTACAACACCAGCAAGAGTAAGACTTTTTTCTTTTGGTCGCAGGAGTGGGCCCGTTATCGTGAAGGCAGCGTGATCAGCGCTAACGTCCCCACGGTACGCATGCGCCAAGGCGACTTCAGTGAGTGCGATGGACCCGGGGCGCTGGGACCGAGTGATCCCGGCTCGCCCAACGCCAATGCCATCGTCATCAGCCAAGGGTGCGTTTTGCCGAAGGTGAACGGTGTGCCGACGGATACAATTTCTTCCATCAACCCCAACGCTGCCGCCTTGCTCAATGGATTTATTCCGCTACCGAACAACGGCATCGACGGTTACCGGGCGGCCTCGAGCCTACCCACGAACTTCAGCGAACAACAGATTCGCGTCGACCAGAACATCAGCGACAAGACGACGGTTTTCGTTCGCTTCACCAATGACGGGTGGGACCAGACCGTCGCCCCGCCGCTGTGGTCAGGCTCCAACTACGATTCGGGCGTGACCAATTTTAATGTCCCCGCGCGCGCGGCCGTACTGCACATGACGCATAGCTTCAAGCCCAACCTCATGAACGAGTTCATCATGGCCTTCTCCGATGACCCTCACGTCATCACCGACCATTCCGGTCCCTCCAGCCCCGCGCATTCTATCGACAAGCCTTCCAGTTGGACGGGGGCGAACTTCTTCCCCGCCAACGCCACCAATCCCGAGTTGCCTTCGGTATCCATCTGCGGAGGCACGGCCGGATGCTACGAGGAAGACCTGGGCAACTACGTGGGGAAGTACAACACGAACCCCATCACAACTTACAAGGACAACCTGGCTTACACACGAGGCAGGCACACCATCAAGGTGGGATTCTATTTAGAAAAGTACCAGAAAAACGAGCAGTTTGGTTTCGACACACAGGGCTTCTACTCCTTCTACCCGGGGACGCCGATCTCGTCGGGAAACGCCCTGGCAGACATGTACCTGGGCAATATCGGATCCTATGAGGAGGGAACGCTGAACTTCAATAGCCAGCCCGCGGGCGGTTACGGCTATGGCCATTTCCGGCGCACCGACTTCGAGCCCTACTTCCAGGACGATTTCAAGGTCACTCGCCGGTTGACCCTGAACCTCGGGGTGCGCTATTACTGGTTCGTTCCCTGGCACGATATTTCCCGGCCGCAGGATTTCGACTCCACCTTCATCCCCTCTCAGTACAATCCGGCGCTGGAACAGTCGATCCAGTTCTCTCCCGTCACCGGAAGCCCCATCCTGGTCTCGAACCCATCCACCGGGCAGGTCAACAGTTTCACCGCATTCGGAAATGGGTTGGAAAATTGCGGCAAAGGTGGGATTCCCACAGGCTGCTACTATCCCTACCACGGCTCGGTTGGACCGCGCTTCGGCTTTGCTTTCGACCCCACCGGATCGGGCAAAACCTCCCTCCGGGGCGGCTACGGCCTTTACTTCGAGCCGGGGAACGGCAACGAAGCGAACATTGAAGGAGAGGAAGGTAACGCCCCCTTCACCCTGGCTCCTACCGGATACAATGTTGTTGGCTACTCGAACGTCCTGCCGGGTGCGTATGGCCCGGCGAACATTTTCTCCCTTCCCCTTTACATTAAGCCGCCCAGCAGCCAGCAGTTCAATTTCAACGTCGAGCGCCAATTCGGCGCCAACAATATCCTGACTGTAGGATACGTTGGGACCCTGGCCCGCCACTTGGGCACGTCCCGGAACATGAACCAGATTCCCGTCGGGGTTACCACGGTAAACGCTCCTGCCCTGGCAGGCTTCGCGGGGACCGATAAACTTAACCCGGCAAACACCACGCCAATGTGCGATGCGTCCGGCAACTGCGATGTGCAGCGGGTCCTGGAGAACACCCAGCAGCCGGGAATTTTCTTCAATCCCTATTCAGGGTTTGGGACAATCATCCAAAAGCAGAACACCGCTGTCTCCAACTACAACGCGCTCCAGGCTAATTTCCGGCATACTACGGGATACGGCCTGACATTCCAGGCCGCGTACACCTGGTCGCACATGATCGACAATGCCACCAATATCGGTTTCGCGCAAAATTCCAATTATGCCGGCTCCTCCACCACAGCCGGCCTTGTGGATGCCAACTCCGATCTGAGCCGCTGGAAAGCAACCTCCGACCTCAACCGCAGCCAAGTCATGGTGTTGAATTACACCTATAACGAGCCGTTCTTCAAGACCTCCTCCTACGCCGTAGCAAGGCAGGCGCTGGGAGGATGGCAGATTAGCGGCATCACCAGCTTCTATTCCGGCGAGCCGGTGGAGTTCGATTGCGGCGTCAACGGGTTCGCCACCGGAATCGGAACCTCTGTCCGCTGCAATACCGTGGGAGCGCTAAAGATCCAAAAGGGCACGGTTAACGATCCTCAGTTCGGCCCGGTTCCGACCTGGTTTAATCCCAGCGTGGTCACCCAACCCGAGGCCAGCCAGCTCGCGGCCAATGGTGAACCTGGTATGTTCGGTTACATGGGTCGTAACGCCCTGACGGGCCCCGGCCGCAACAACTTTGACTTGGCTTTGCACAAGGACTTTAAGCTGCCATGGTTCGGGAAGGAAAGCTCCATCCTCCAGTTCCGCCTTGACACTTTCAACACCTTCAACCATCCTCAGTGGAAAACCATCAGTGCGTCGTGCGCGGGGTCTATATCTTTCGGACAGCCCTGCACCCAGGTGGGCAATGGCGAGGTTGCCAGTGCTTGGCGTCCTCGCAACGTCGAGCTGGGTATGAAATTCAACTTCTAGCGCCATCAACCTTCGCTCGGCCCTTGGACCCGTGCTCCTGGGGCCGAGTCGGAGCGCAATACTTCATCCTCAGTAGCTTGCCGATAGTATCCGCAGCCCTGCTCTGCAGAAACTCGACGCGTAATTCGTTTGAATTCAGCAGGGGTAGCGCGGACCTGTTTTTTAGGTCCGCGGCTCGTCCCCGGTTGATAAGGAAAATCCGTGGACCTAAGAAACAGGTCCGCAATACACGCTTCTGGATTAACTGCACATCAACGTTTTGGCGCCCGTTCCTCCGTGACCGCGAAGTCTGTTTGTCATTGGCTTACTTTAAGCTTGGAAGAAGTTGTAGAATCTCCCCGATGCACCCGAACATCCTCGTCTGCTATCGGCGATCGCACTGATCTAATCCATGGCCGGGCAAAGGAAGGAAACATGAACTCCCGTGTATCCCGCAGAAGCATGCTGAAGACAGTAGGCGCGGCGGCCTTGTTGAGCCCGTCGCCGCGCGGGGCAGGATTACCTGTATTGCAGCAAGAGGGCCCTGAAACACCCAAGATCTGCCTGGAAATCAACGGGCAGCTCGCCGCAGGCCATATGGATGAAACGGGCATGCGCCGGGTGAAGCAACTGGGAGTAAACCACGTGGCCATGGGAGGTCCGGAGATCCCGTGGGAAGAGGGTCAAATCCGCGCCCTTGTAGACCACCTCAAATCAGGCGGCCTGACCTTGGGTAACATGATGATCTCGGGATTCCCCAACACGCTCTATGGGAGGCCGGGCCGCGACGCAGAAATTCAAAAGGTTCAGCAGTCCGTCCGGGCGGCGGGGGCGGCGGGAGTCCCCGTGGTGGAGTATAACTTCTATGCCCACCGGTTGGTGGAGGGTTACTATGCGGAACCGGGCCGGGCGGGCGCGGGGATGACGGCGTTTGATTACAACCGGGTTAAGGATCTGCCGCCACTTCCGGACGAGGGCGCTCACAACCTGGAAGAAATGTGGAAAAACATCACCTACTTCCTGAAAGCAATTGTGCCGGTGGCGGAGCAGTCGGGAGTCCGGCTGGCTTTGCATCCCAACGATCCGCCGGCCCCCCTCAGCCGCGGGTCAGAACAAATCATGGGAAACCTGGAGGGCTGGAAGCATCTCATTGAGATCGTTCCCAGCAAGTCGAATGGGATCACATTTGACTGCGGGGTAACACGGGAATTGGGGGAAGATCCGGTGGAAGTGTGCCGCTATTTCGGAAGCCGCGACCGCATCAATCACGTGCACTTCCGCAACGTCCGCGTACAGACGCCACGCGAGAGATACACGGAAGTTTTCTTGGACGAGGGCCAGGTGGATATGTTCGCGGTAATGAAGGAGTTGACCCGGCAGAAGTACCCCCGCTTAATCTACCCGGAGCATCCTCGCGGGCTCGATGCCGACCGCGAAGTCGCCGGCATGAAGTCCTATTACCCGGGCGGGGGGTCTTACATCGGTTATACCTACAACGTGGGCTACACACGGGCGATGCTCCAAGCCGCCTTGGCGTCGTAGGAGGATACCTTCCAGCCTTTCATTATCTTACGCCCGCCGAGAGCGGCAGCCTTGGCCATTTAGCCTAATGGTGTTTCAGGCCGTTATGTGCCCCAGCCTTTTCCGTCTCTCCTGCATGTACCCTGCGATGCTACGATCTGGTTAGGGCGGCAAAGGCCTGAGGGAAATTGACTTGCGGCAAAGAAGCTTGAAATATTTGTTCGCAGACGGTAAACTGTCCTTGGTTTCATTTTCCTGTAAGGTCTCTTCCAGCCCAGGTCGGCTTGGGCGGGGCTTGAGGAGAACCTCCAGCGAGTACAAACAAGAGAGTGGCCATGACCGCTGTAGGAAAACGCTTGCCCGCTGCCGACGTCGAGCCTCGGTGGCTCGACGATGGAAGAAATTGGGGAATTGCCGCCCGAGCTTTTACACCGGATTTTCCAGCAGAAAAAGTGGTCAGATGCGGTTTCACCTGCATCCAAGGAGAAGTAGCCTGGACGCGGGAGGCCGTCCTATTCGCTCCGCCAGCGGAACTGACAAGCTTAAATTCACTCACAGGGAGAATCTGAGCACTTCATGAAAAGACGACACCAGGCCGAATCGGAGATGCGACGGGGAACGCAGAGGCTCACATACGCTGAAGTCCGCTTCGACGAAAACCTTCCCGAGGTCATCCAGCGAGCCGTTGATCACCTACTCTCCTTGCAGACCCCAGAAGGATACTGGGTGGGGGAACTCGAAGCCGACACAACCCTGGAATCGGATTACATCTTCTACCTTTACGTTTTGGGAAAATTGGATGGCCGCCGGTGCGTCAAGCTGGCTAACTATATTCGCCGCCGCCAGCTCCCCGATGGGGGATGGAATATTTACGCCGGCGGCCCTTCGGAGCTCAACGCCACGGTTAAGGCGTACGTCGCCCTCAAACTTGCTGGGGACTCCCCTGCTTCCCCCCACATGGCGCGCGCTCGGTGCCAGATTCACGAGTTAGGCGGAGTGGAGGCGACCAATTCCTACACGCGACTCTATTTGGCCTTAGGGGGAGTGCTGCCCTGGTCTTACGTGCCGGCGATACCCCCAGAACTAATTCTTATTCCGTCTTGGTTCTTTCTAAATATTTACTCGATGTCATCCTGGACGCGCGCCATCGTTGTGCCTTTGATGCTCGTTTACGCATACCGGCCGCATTGGGATTTGCCCGCGAAGGCCGGGGTAGAGGAACTCTTCCGCGACGCTTCCGGGCGCATCCCCGCTTTCGAATGGGACCGTCGCCTCCTGAGCTGGCATAATTTCTTTCTGCTGCTGGACCAGATCTTCAAATGGCACGAGAAACTTCCCTGGAAGCCCTTCCGCAAGCGGGCTGTCCGCCGCGCCCGGCAATGGCTTTTCGAGCACCTGGAGCGCACCGAAGGGCTGGGCGCGATCTACCCCGCCATGGTCAACTCAGTATTTGCCTTGCGGGCCTTGGGCTACTCCGCCGATGACCCCGTCACGGCACGAGAAATCGGGCATCTTGCGCAGTTTGAAATTGAAGAAGGCGATACTCTGCGTATTCAACCGTGTGTATCTCCGGTCTGGGATACCGCAGTGACCATGTTTTCCTTGCAAGAAGCAGGATTGCCGCCCGACCACCCCGCCTTGGTCAAAGCCGCCAGTTGGCTGCTCGACCGCCAGGTGTTGGGAGGCGGCGATTGGCAAGTCAACAATCCCGGTGTCGACCCGGGTGGATGGGCATTTGAATTTCGCAATGACTTTTATCCGGATGTGGATGACACGGCCTTTGTCCTGATGGCGCTTCAGCGCGTCGCCTACCCGGACCCCGCCCGCCTGGAACAAGCCTTGCGCCGCGGCACTGCCTGGACGCTCAGTATGCAGAACCGCGACGGCGGGTGGGGGGCGTTCGACCGCGACAATGGATCCACCTTTCTGACTCGCGTTCCCTTTGCCGATCACAATGCCATGATCGACCCCTCCACCGGGGATTTGACGGCCCGCGTTTTGGAATACCTGGGCCGCCTCAAATGGCCCGCTTCCGATCCCAGGATACAACGCGCCGTGGGATTTCTCCGGCGGGACCAGGCCCCCGAGGGCCCCTGGTATGGGCGGTGGGGAGTCAATTTCCTCTACGGAACGAGCGGGGCGCTGCGGGCCCTGGAGACGCTGGGCTTGCACAAGGAACCGGAATGCCGGCGGGCGGTCGACTGGCTCCGGGCGGTGCAGAATCCCGATGGTGGCTACGGCGAATCCTGCGCGTCCTATGATGATCCGGAGTTGAAAGCGCGTGGCCACAGCACGGCTTCGCAAACGGCGTGGGCGCTGATCGGCTTGCTGGCAGCCGGGGAAATATCCGAGCCCGCCGTGAAACAGGCCGTGGGCTACCTTTTGGATCAACAACGCGAGAACGGAACCTGGACGGAAGCAGCCTTCACCGGAACCGGGTTTCCGCGTGTTTTCTATCTGAAGTACCACCTCTATCGGAATGTCTTCCCGCTCTACGCCTTGGCGCGGTACCGGAATTTGCTGTACGGCGGGTCCGAATTTGAGGCCCTGCGCTTCTCGCCGGAAGAGTTCCCACCGCAGAATGGGGACAGGAGGCGTCAATGAGGTTTCCGCTCGGCATGACCACAAAGTTAAGCAAATATATCGCCGGAAAGCGGCTGCGGGGAGTGGAGAAGTTTCCCCTCGTGATGATGCTGGAGCCTCTTCACACTTGTAACCTGACCTGCACGGGTTGTGGGCGCATCCGCGAATACAAGGAATCCATCACGGAACAGCTCACGGTGGCGCAGTGCTTGAAGGCGGTGGATGAATGCGGTTCTCCCATTGTCTCCATCTGCGGCGGCGAGCCCACGATTTACCGCCCGCTAGGGCAACTGGTAACCAAAATCCTGGACCGCGGCAAGCATATCTACCTTTGCACCCACGGAATGTTTATCAAAAAGCGTTTGAAAGAGTTCAAGCCCACCTCGCATTTCTTCTTCAACGTTCACTTGGACGGCATGGAGGCAACTCACGATCTTTGCGTGGAGCGCAAAGGGGTGTTCCGGCAGGCTATCGACGGCATTCGGGCTGCTAAAGACGCCGGGTTTATGGTTTGCACCAACACGACGATTTACAAGCAAACCGACCTGAAGGAAATTGCCGAGCTCTTCGAGTATCTAAAAGAATTTGGAGTGGATGGCCACACCATCGCCCCCAGCTACTCATACGCGGCGGTGCAAAACAAAGAGATTTTCATGTCTCGCCAGGAGATTCACGAGAAGTTTCGCCAAGCAACACAAATTCTGGAGCAATACGCCCTGATGACCTCGCCAATTTACCTGGACTACCTTAAGGGTGAACGCGAAGATATGCAGTGCACCGCTTGGGGAAACCCCACCTACAACCCACAGGGTTGGAAGGCGCCTTGCTACCTGATTACCGACGGCCACCACGCCACGTTCAAGGACTTCATTGAAAAAACGAACTGGGAGAAGTACGGCCGCGGGCGTGACCCACGCTGCGAACACTGCATGGTGCACGTGGGATATGAGCCCTCCGCAGTATTGGGGGCGAATCGGAAACTCCGCGATACCTGGAGGTTGCTCAAGTGGCAACTTTCCGGGGGAAACCACGCTCGCCGTCCGGCGAATGGCGATGAGACGGGAAAATGCTCTCCCTTATTACCGGCGCAAACGGATTCATCGGAAGCCACCTAACCCGCTTTCTAATCAATCAGGGTGAAAAGGTACGGGTGCTGGTTCGCCCGAAAAGTAACCTGCGCTCACTGGAGGGGCTTCCGGTAGAGTATGCTTACGCAGATTTGCGCGACGCCCATTCTCTGCCCGCCGCCTTGAGGAATGTCCAGCGCGTTTACCACGTTGCCGCAGACTACCGGCTCTGGGCGGAAAACCCCGAGGAAATCTACGAGAGTAACGTCACCGGCACGCGCAACCTGCTTGCCGCCGCCCGCGAGGCCGGAAATGACCGGTTCATCTATACCAGCAGCGTGGGGACACTTGTCCCGCCCCACCCCCGGAATTTACCCGACGAAGATACCCACTTGCGCTTGCAGGACATGATCGGGCATTACAAGCGCTCGAAATACCTTGCTGAGCAAGAAGCCTTGGAAGCGGCCCGGAAGGGACAACCTGTCGTCATCGTCAATCCTACTACCCCCGTAGGCCCAGGCGATTGGAAGCCAACTCCCACGGGCCGCATCATCCTTGACTTTCTCAACGGCCATATCCCCGCTTACGTCGACACCGGCTTGAATTTTGTTGCCGTTGAGGATGTGGCCAGGGGACACTCGCTGGCGGCCGAGCGCGGGCAGGTGGGTGCGCGGTACATCCTGGGTGACCGCAACCTGACGCTGAAACAATTGCTGGAAATCCTTTCCGGCCTCAGCGGCCGCCCCATGCCACGCCTGCGTTTGCCCCATGCTGTCCCCTATATCGCCTCGCTTGCGGACTCGCTGGCAGCGCGCCTTTTTCGACGCGCGCCACGCATTCCCCTGGAGGGCGTGCGCATGGCTCGGCACAAGATGTTTGTGGATTGCTCGATGGCCAAACGCGAATTGGGGTTTCAACCCGGCCCGCTCGAAGCAGCCCTGGAGCGCGCCATTCACTGGTACAGTGAAAACGGTTACGTCAAGAAGCCCCTCCGGGGCCGTGCCGCTCATGAATGCGCAGCCTGAACCGAGTTGCTGTTGGGCCGACCTTGAGGTCGGCGTTTTTCGCGAGTACCCGGCCTGCTGGCCTAGAGGTCAGCGCGATAACGCATCCTCAACCCGCTGAAACATGATGACCAAAGTCTTGGTTGCCTTTGCCCTGAAAGAGGAATTTGCTCCCTGGCGGCGCCGGCATCATTTTCGCCCCATTTCCATTTCCCCCCTCCCCGTCTTTGTCGCCTCACTCGGTGCTACGGAAGTGTACGTGGCGCTCACTGGGGCGGGCGCGCCCGACGCCTACCACTTCGAGGATTTGATGAGGCAATTCATCCCCGACATGGCAATCGTAACGGGAGTTGCCGCCGGCCTTAAACCGGAATGGCGGACTGGAGACCTGCTGGTTGCGCAATCGGTGTCGGGACCTGACAATGCGACAACCTTCCCCGGCGCCTCGAACCTTATCGACCTCGCCGTGCAATGCGGGGCGAAGCCGGCGCCCACGCTGATTACGCTGCCACGCATTGCCCGTACGATCGCGGAGAAGGTACGTCTGGCAAGCTGGGGCGACGCGGCGGATATGGAAAGCCTGGCCTTGATGAAGCAATGGTCAACCCGCGGCGTCCCCTCCATCGCCCTGCGCGTGATTCTCGATCCGGTGGATATGCCGATGACCTGCGATTTTGAAGCAGCCATGGACGCTCACGGTCGGGTGCGGATCAGCCCAATCCTGGCACAGTTGGCCCGCAGCCCCGAACTCCTCCCGGACTTCCTCCGCCTCGCGCGGCAAAGCCGCCGCGTCTTGAAGGTTCTGGCCAGTTTTTTGGACCGATTTTTCGAACTCCTGGACCGTCAAATCTTGTGAGTTCCCACCCGTGTCGCAATCCGCTATGATGCTCACCATGGACGCTGCCGTTCGCTGCCGGGCGCTTCGCAAAACCTATGATGGCAAGGTCGAGGCCGTTTGCGGGCTTGATTTGGAGATCCGCGCCGGAGAGTGCTTCGGCTTGCTGGGCCCTAATGGGGCAGGCAAGACGACCACCATTGAAATCCTGGAAGGATTGCTGGAGCCCACTTCCGGCGAGATTGAGATTCTGGGAAATAGCTGGCAGACGCACAATCTCGAACTGCGCGAGCTGCTGGGAATCTCGCTGCAGGAAACGCGCCTCGCCGAAAAGCTCACCGTGCGCGAAACCTTGGAATTGTTCGCCAGTTTCTATCGCCGCCCGCGCGCGGTGGCGGAAGTGATGGCGGAGATGGCGCTCACGGAAAAATCCGGCACTTGGGTGGGCAAACTTTCGGGCGGGCAAAAGCAGCGGCTGGCCGTGGCCACGGCCCTGGTGGCCAATCCCAAAATCCTGTTCCTTGACGAACCCACCACGGGTCTCGATCCCCAAAGCCGGCGCCAGCTTTGGGAAGTCATCCGGCAGTTTCAGCGCCACGGCGGCACCGTGCTCCTGACGACGCATTACATGGACGAGGCCGAACGCCTCTGCGATCGTATCGTCATTATCGACCATGGCCTCAGCATTGCCTCGGGGACGCCCGCCGAGCTGATCGAGCGTTTGGGCGGCCAGCACAGGGTGGAGTTCGACGCCACGGGTAATGTCCCGGGCGAAGTTGAGCTGTGGCGCTCGCTGCCCGGCGTCGAAGCCGTACACGAAGAGGACAAGCGAGTAGTGCTGAGCGTGCGCGAACCGCATGAAACCATTCCCGCCCTGCTCGCGGCCTTACAGAACCGCAACGGACGTCTGCTGCACCTCACCACGCGCCAAGCGAGCCTGGAGGACGTCTTCGTGCACCTCACCGGCCGCCACCTGCGTGAGGAGTGAGAGGATGCGGATCGGGTGATCGGATGAACAAGCAATTCCAAGCGAAGGCCGAAAATCGAAAGTCGAAAATCGAAAATCCGAATTCGGACAGGCACGGCTCCGGGTTTCGATTTTCAAACCTCGAATCCCCTGCATCTCCTGCTCACGGGATCACCGGATCACCGGGTCACCCGATTACCAGCTCACCCGATCAACCGATCACGGGGCGCTGGAAGAGCTATAGGCTACTGCTTTTGGCCCGCCTCAAGGAATTGTACCGCGAGCCGGAAGTCATCTTCTGGGTCTTCGGGTTTCCCCTTCTGCTGGCGCTGGGGTTGGGGATTGCTTTCCGCGACAAACCCGCCGACGTCAGCCGCGTGGCGCTGGTGGCAGGCCCGGAAGCAGCGCAGGCAATGGAACTATTCCGCGCGGCGACTGCCGCGGGGACGGTGCACGTGGATCTACTCCCTGCCACCGAAGCGTTCAACCAGTTTCGGCTGGGCAAGGTCGACCTGGTGGTAACGCCGCGCGCCGGCGGCTTTGAATACCTCTATGACCCGGCGCGTCCGGAAAGCGTGCTGGCCCGCAGCCTTACCGATGATGCTCTCCAGACGGCCGCGGGAAGAAAGAACCGCGTCCCCACCAGCGGCCGCATTTCCAGCGAGCCCGGGGCCCGTTATATCGACTTCCTGATTCCCGGCCTGCTGGGCATGAACTTGATGAACTCCGGCATGTGGGGAATTGGGTTTGCCCTGGTGGATTTACGCCAGCGCAAGTTGCTGAAACGATTTGTCGCCAGCCCCATGCGCCGCGGTGACTTCCTCCTGGCCCTGGCCAGCAGCCGTTTGATCTTGATGCTGATTGAACTGGTCCTGCTGCTGGGGTTCGGCGTCCTGGCGTTTCACATGCGCGTCGCGGGCTCGTGGGCCTCCATCCTGATCATCAGTTCGCTCGGGGCGCTTTGCTTCGGCGGCGTGGGGCTGCTCACGGCCAGCCGCGCGCAGAAAATCGAGACGGTCAGCGGGCTGATCAACCTCGTCATGATGCCCATGTGGATTCTCTCCGGCGTCTTCTTCTCTTACGAGCGATTCCCGGCCCTCCTTCACCCCTTAATAAAAGTGCTGCCGCTCACTGCGCTGAACGACGCCCTGCGCGCCGCGATTCTGGAGGGCGCGCCGCTAACCCACCAAACCGCACGCCTGCTTGTTCTTTGCCTCTGGGGAATCCTCTCCTACCTGCTGGCATTGCGGTGGTTCCGCTGGACGTAACCCGGCTGGGTATAGCTCTCTCACGCAAGCCTAGCCCATAGCCATTCCGGCGCACGCCGTAGCCCATCGAGCAGGAAGAGCACGGACCTGTAAGCGAGTCCCTGGCCTTGAATTTTGGACCTTTTCTCTCTCATCTGCCGACCCAAGCACGCCGTGGGGAAAGCGACCACCATCCTACCCTTCCGGCATGAAAAATAACTGCTAACTCCTTCAATATCATAAGGCCATCGACAAAATCGCGTAACTCATTTGTTTTCATCAACCCATCCAGAGCACTTTTTTTGTCCCTTTGTTTTCAATAACTCATCCAGGGGACTCTTCATTTTTAACATCTTTTGGCGGCACTCTCTTCGGGCGAAGCCAGAATCTGACAAGTGCTCTGAAATCAAAGTGTTGAGAAATTGGACGGGACCGGCGAATCCCCTCAAATCATAGCTAATATCATGTATTTTCAATAATATATCCGGAAAGAAGGTCGCTTTGGTGGGTGTCGCGCACACGGATGTCACCTTCAAGTCACTTCGCCCGACCGATGTGCCCTGATTACCACAATGATTATAACGCTAAAGTTAAGAAAGTCAAGCGAAAGGTCGGTAGTGTCCTATTTTGAATGTAGCGCCGCCCTTTAGGGCGGCACATGCCGGGCTAAAGCCCGGCGCTACGTCGCAAATTAGGACACTACCGAAAGGATCTCCCTTTAGCCCCAATGCTGTTCACTTAAGCTGACCGTTAGACCCCCTCCCCCCCCGCCTTCCTTCCCGCGAAGCAGGACACCGTGGGTAGCCGTAGGTGAAACCTACGGAAACCGAAGGCGAGAAAGGAATGCGGCCCTGAAGGGGCCGACCTTTCCCACGGTCAACCCCGTCGGGGTTGAAGGGGCCATGGGGTTCTGCGAGCCGCAGGTTAAAACCTGCGGCTACCCACGGTTGGCCCCTTCGGGGCC
>JBEKQO010000153.1:0-17219 GCA_049519635.1 Terriglobia bacterium
CAAAGGGGCGAGGGCAATAAAATCCATCCTCCCCTCGGTGGCCGTGGCGACCGAGGGGCCCGGGGGTGAGGGGGTCCTTGCAACATGCCATTGTCAAATCTTATCCGGGACACCACACTAGCTTCTCCCGGCCGGCGACGATTCGTAGCCTCTAACCTTGGCTGATTTATCTTGATAATTGTAGCGTAGGTTGATACCTTATAGGGGTGATGCTGCATGGCGCTGTCATATCCGCACGCAAGTCGCCCTCCTTCGCATACCCCAAGCCGTCCAGGGTGCGGGTGTCATGGGGAAGGGGTTTCCCTTCGGTACCCAGTTTATTCCCGCGAAGTTTGTTCCCGCCAAGGCGGCACGCCGGAATCCAGTCCGCCGGCGGCGAATTCCCAATGGCTTGCCGAGTAGATTCTCCCTGTCGAGGGAATGACCGCACCGGGGAGCGCCCGGGGCTCGCCGAGGACGCCAGAGCCGGCTAATGAGCCTCCGCGTGAGGAGGAACCGTCACGAGCAAGAGGTGGAGGATTTCGAAAAGACCCCGAATTAGATCAAATGTTTCAGAAAAATAAGGAGTTAGCGATGGAGACCGCAAGCCACTCAAAAATCTATAGTATTGATATAAAAGGAGTTGTTGTATCATGCGGGAGAGAGAGTGCCAAAAAAAAAGGGGCCCCAAAAATGCAGGTGTATCCTTGAATATGTATGAAAATAAATGAGTTAAAAAAATGAAATCGCGCAAATTCGCAATGAAGCTTGAATGTCACAGAAAAATAAGGTACTTATCGCTACGACTCTTGAATGTTATTGAAACAAAAGGAGAAAGGCGACGCGGGGGAGGCCGAATCAATGCCGAATTCTGAATCGCTACGGACGCAAGACCGGCTTATCGGTTCATCGATCTATCGGCTGATGACGGGGTTGGGTTTATACGGCCCGATGATCCGATGGCTCGAAAGCCGATCCATGGATGGCCCGACAGCTCGACCCTCCGATGCCAAGAGCAGTGAACGGGAAACAGGCAAAGTCCGAGGGCGGAAAACCGGTCAGGGCGAGATCCTTCGCTGCTGCTCAGGATGACAGCCAAGCGGGCAGTATCGGAAGGCGCATACGTGGGCAGGGCCGGCGGCCTACCTCTACACGTGACACACTTCCCCCTATCGGTTATCGGCAGAGTCAGATGAGAGCATGAGGGAATGTGACGACTCCGAAAACCACCAATCGCCAACCACCAATCGTCAATCTCCAATCGCAAATCTCAAATCACCCAATCACCCGATAGCCAGATGGCCCGAGGGTTTGATCGCCCATTGAAAATCGCTTCCCCGCATTTATATTATGACAATCGACTCAGGCGGGAATAAAATTGCGAGTTCAGATCGAATGGCCGGGCGGCGCTTACGTTTGCACCGGGCGGAATGAATCTGCGCCACTTAACACAAAGGATTTCCATGATTGTTCCCTATGCCGATTTGAAAGCCCAATACGCGGCGCTGCGCGAGGAGGTTCTGGCGGCGCTCGACCGTGTGGGCAGCAAGGCCGCATTTATCCTGGGTGAAGAAGTGCAGGAGTTCGAGCGGGAATTTGCCGCCTACTGTGGCGTGAAGCATTGCGTGGCGGTGAATTCCGGGACCAGCGCCTTGCACCTGGCACTGCTGGGAGTGGGCGTGCAAGCCGGCGATGAGGTCATCACCACGCCGAACACTTTTATCGCTACGGCGGAAGCCATTGCCTATACCGGCGCCAAGCCCGTGTTTGTGGACATCGACCCGCACACGGCCAGCATCGACCCCGGCAAAATCGCGGCGGCCGTAACCCCCCGCACGCGGGCGATCCTCCCCGTGCACCTTTACGGCCTGGCGGCGGAGATGGACACCATCCTGAGGGTTGCGTCGCAGCACCACCTATCCGTCATCGAGGACGCTTGCCAGGCGCATGGCGCGCGCTACCACGGCAAGCGGGTGGGAAGCATCGGCAACGCGGCGGCGTTCAGCTTCTATCCCTCGAAAAACCTGGGCGCCTACGGAGAAGGGGGCGCTCTCACCACCAACGACGATGCGCTGGCGGAGAAGGCGCGCGCCCTGCGCTCACACGGCGAGTCGCGCCGCTACTTTCACGACTCCATCGGTTACAACTACCGCATGGAAGGGTTCCAGGGCGCGATCCTGCGCCTCAAGCTGCCGCGCCTGGAGCAATGGAACGCGCGGCGGAGCGAGTTGGCAGAAATTTACCGCCGGACGCTCGCCGGCGCACGCGTAGAACTGCAGGACGGTGGCGCCGCATGTGAGCGGGTCGATCACCTCTTGGTGGTTTACGTGGATGATCGCGATGCCGTCTGCGCCCGGCTGGGAGAACGCGGCGTCCAGACCGGCATCTATTACCCGCTCCCTATTCATCTGCAAATTGCTTTCCAATATCTGGGCTATCAGCGGGGCGATTTGCCGCAGGCGGAACGGGCCTGCGAGCGCGTCATCAGCATGCCGCTTTACCCCGAAATGAGCAACGAACAGGCGGCTTACGCGGCCCAGACGCTGCGGGAAATTGTGGGGGAGAAATGATTGAGGATCGAAACTCGAAAATCGAAAGTCGAAACTCGGCGCGAATTTCGCGTTTTGATCTTTGAGTTTCGAGCAGAATCGGGACGCGACCCATAATTGATGTTAAATTGATGGGGGTCAATCAAGCAGTATGAATCAGCGGCGCAGTTTCGCGTGGATGGATCTCCTGTGGCTGGCGTTTCTGGCCGGGTTGGCCGTGTTGCCGCCCCGCTCGGATATAATCCACAAACAGCTCATCCTGCTTGCCATTGGCGTGTTCCAAATCTTCGAGTACCGCATCCTGGAATGGGTTCCGGAACGGGGACGCAGCTACAGCGTTATCGTGAAAATCCTTTTGGGATCGCTGCTGTTGGATCACACGGGTGGGATTGAGAGTCCCTACTATCTGATTTACTTCGTGCCCGTGGTTACGGCGGCCATGTACTTTGAGCTATGGGCGACGCTGGCCTGGACCATGCTGACCTCGATGGTTTACTGCTCCTTCGTCGGTTGGGCACTCATCGAAAATCTTGATCCTTTAACCGGCCTCCCGGCGTTGGAGGTAACGGCGGAGACCATAACGGAGCTGGCCATTCGGAATTTGTTCTTCTTCCTAGCGGCCGTGGTGGTGAACCGCTTCGTGACGGAAAACCGCGAGCAAGTGAGACGTTACCGGGAACTGGCCGAGACCCTGGCGGAGACCAACCGAAGGCTGGAGGAAGCGCAGGAGGAAGCGCGCCGGTCAGAACGTCTGGCAGCGCTCGGACAACTTTCCGCCGGGTTGGCGCATGAATTAAGGAATCCTCTGGCGGTGATCAAAGGCTCGGCGGAGACCCTGATGCGCAAACTCGCCAGCTCCGACCCCATCACCACCGAGATGGCGGGGTACATCTCCAGCGAAGTAAATCGTATGAACGCGCTGGTGACACGCTTTCTCGACTTTGCCCGCCCGCACAAACTCGAGGAGCACCTGGAGCCAGTCCCCCCATTGATCGAGCGGGCGCTGAAAGAGGCACGCGACCGCTGGCCTGACGCGAAGGTGGAGGTCGAGCGGCAATTTGCGCCCGACCTGCCGGAAGTCACCCTTGACGGCGACCTGATCGAACGGGTGTTCACCAACCTGGCGCTTAACGCTTATGAGGCTATGGGCCCCGGCGGGGGAGAGCTGCGGGTGGCGGCGGCCCCGAGCTCCGACGGCAAGGGCGGCGTGGAGATCACATTCCAGGATACCGGCCCGGGCATTCCCGCCGCACTGCGGGAGCAGATTTTTAACCCCTTCTTTACGACTAAGGAAACCGGAGTCGGGCTGGGGCTCTCCATTGTCTCGAAGATCGTTGACGACCACCGCGGGTGGATCCGCGTGACCAGCGAACCGGGAAAGGGCGCGTGCTTCCAGGTGTTCCTGCCCGCAGGCGGATCAACAGATTGCACAGAATACGCAGATGGGAAAAAAGCAGATGCGCTCTAAATCCCGGCAGTTAACCTCATCTGTAAATCTGGCAATCTGCGGATGATATTTCATTTTGGTTGGAATTCCTCGCCACCGTTAGGCGAGAATTGCGTAAGCGCGGCATCCAGCGGCCCGGCCGCGGCCGGCGCCGGGACAACACCTTTGAAAAGGATGTCCTCCGGGGCAAGTTTGCGGCCGTAAAGTTTTTCGTTCGAGTCCCCATCCTGCTTGAACATCTGGCCGTCCAGTGAAATGCCCGCAAAGGCGCCGCGCGAGCGCGAGTAGGTGAGGATCTCGGCGTGGAGTTGCAGGTCCGTGGCCCCCTCCGCGCTGCGGCCCACAGGCCCGCCCGCGGCGGAAGCGTCGGCGCCAATCTTGGTGTTGTCATGCAGCAGTTTTTCCGCCCCCCTGCCGTTCATCACCAGCAGAACGAAATCGGTGGCTTCGCCGCCAATCTGGAAGCCGACATTGGCGCCGCCCACCGTGAACATTGAGGGCGCGCCCCAGGGGCCGTTGCCGCCCTGCCGGCAAACCATCGCCCCGCGGCCATAGGTGGCGCCAACGCCAAATGCTAGTTTCTTCTCGGAAGGAATGACGCCCACGCAGACCGACTTGTCCATCAGGTCGTGCGGAATGCCTCTTTCGGGAGTTTTCATGATGTCCGTCATAACCTCCGCCGACTTTTCCAGGCGTTCCGCCTGCTTGTCGTCCGCGAAGCCGACGCGCGCACTTCCGCACAACACGAGTGAGAGTCCTATCGCCATTCCGTATCGCATTTACCAATCCTCCAGGGAAATTTGGGGTTGCAATAACTTGCAACCGTGATTTAGTGTTATATGCCTTAGAACAATACCGAAACTCCTATTTTGCCACAATCGGGACGCGAGCGGGTAGGAACCTCACCACGGGCACAGGGCGTCAAATGGGGTTGAAAGGGGCCCCTCACCTGCCCTCCTCCGTCGGGCGCCCTCTCCCCTGGGAGAGGGGGGACCGCAAGGCGGGGGGTGAGGGGTTTCTTCGGGGGTGACGCATTCATGGCCGTGGAGGTATGCGACGCACGCGACTTTGACGGAACCCTGATCGCGAGCCAGCAAAGTCCTGCCCAGTATTTCACCCTCCCCCGGCAGCTACTCGAACTCGCTCAGGTCAATTCCCTCCAGCTCCGGATCGTACGTCTGATTGGAGGCCAGCAGTTCGTCCCAGGTTATTTCCCTTCGGCTGTACGCGGCCTGACGCGCCAGGATGGTGCTGAGCGTCGTTTCGACCCCCATCGCCGCTTGGTTGTGGAACTTGCCGCTGGTAATGCTCTCAATGAAAGCTTTCTCTTTCTCCGGGTCGGCCTGTTCGAGCGGGTCGTGAGAAATGCCGCCGGCTTTATCAGTGGGCCACTCCTCGTTGGCGGAGTAAATATTGGCGTGCCCCCGCCGCGGCGAAGCCGGCCCGACGCTGCCCTCCCATTCCCACGGTTCCTCACCGTAAATCCCCACCACCCCCTTGTAGTGCAACTCCGCTACGCTCTTCGCGCCGAACAGGCGAATGCTGACGTCGTTCAAGGCTTTGCCTGCCTGGAAGGAATTGAGATTCAGATGGATGTCGTTGGGGTAGGTAAACGTAACGTCGAAGTGGTCCCAGCAATCACCCGAATCCTCCTTTACCCTCCGCCCGCCTGTGCCCAGGGCTTTCAGTGGATGGGCCCCCAGCATCCAGTTGCACAGGTCCACCAGATGAATGCTTTGGTCCACAATGATGTCGCCGGAAATGACGCGATCCCAGAAGAAAGTCCGAATGCGGCGTTCGAGAGGCGAGGCGTTGGGAAAAGGCGGGTAGAAGGCGCCGGTCGATTGGTAATAGGCTGCGCCACAGGCGATCTTACCCAACGCTCCTCCTTGAACCCGGCGCGCCAACTCCGCATAGGGAGGCGCGTGGCGGCATTGGAAGCCGATGTCAAGGCTGAAGCGATTCTGCACCGTTTCCCCTATGCTCAGCACGCGTTTGCACCCCGTAACGTCCACCGCCACAGGTTTCTCACAGTAGACGTGCTTTCCGTTGTCAACGACGGCATCCAGATGGCCGGGATGGAAAATGTCGGGCGTGGAGATTTGCACCATGTCAATGTCCGGGCAGTTTGCCAAGGCCTGATACGCATGCGGCCCGCGAAACATCAGCTTGGAATCGATCCCCGTATAGCCGTGCTTTGCGGCCACGGCGTCGAAGTGCTGTTTGCCCTTGTCCAACTGGTCCGGAAGGAGGTCGGCCAAGGCGACTACGCGCGCGGTGGTGTTATTAGCAAACGATGTGGCGACGTGCGTGCCGCGATGCCCGCAACCGAGCAATCCCAATCGAATCGCGGAGTTCGCCGCCGTGCCGCGCACCAGTTGCGGCTTGATGATCATGATCCCCGCGGCGCCGGCGGCGCCAAGGAACTGCCGCCTGCCTATCTTCTCGTCGGGTCCTGTCATAGTTTTTCCTCCTGTTGTTTGCGGAATGATTTGTATCATCCTGCCACGATCACGGGGTGGGTGGAAATACGTTTCGCCCAACCGCGGCGAAGGGATCTGCGGATCCACCGGGTTGGTGAAGCGGCAGGACTACACCCGCAGGTTCGCGCCGCACTTCCGGCATTGGGAGCGCCGGCGGGCATTGAGTGTGTGGCACTGAGAACACGTAAGATACATGGCACGCGCGAAAAGCTGAGTGGCGACGGCGCTGAAACCCAAAATGCCCACCACCAGGGTGATATTCAGCAGCGTCTGGCGCATGGTTCATTACTTTCCCAGGGAAGCCCGCGCTGTGCGGACGGCTTCCACGTAAAGGCGGGCATTGGCGGAAATCACCTCCAACTTGCCTTCGCGCAGGGCCTTGAGGTCCACCAGTTCGCCACCCACTGCGACGGCGGCTGCTCCTGCCTTGATAAATTCCGGGGTCGTTTCCAGATTGACGCCGCCCGTGGGCACGAACTCAATTTGCGGGAAGGGCCCCTTGAGCGCCTTGATGTATTTGGCGCCTCCCACCGGTCCACACGGGAAAATTTTCACCAGGTCCGCACCAGCTTGCCACGCCGTAACGATTTCCGTCGGCGTCAGCGCCCCGGGCATGCACGGCTTGCTGTACCGGCACGCCAGCTCGATGACCTGGAGATTGAGAGAGGGAGTGACAATGAATTGCGCTCCCGCCAGCAGCGCCGCCCGGCAGGTTTCAGGATCAAGAATCGTGCCGGCTCCGAGCAGAACCTTGTCGCCGAATTTATCGGCAACTTTTTCCATCACCTGGATGGCGTTGGGAACGGTCATAGTAATTTCGGCGATGCCGATATTCCCCGCAACAATCGCCTCTACGGCGAGCATGGCGTCTTCCGCCGAAGGGGCGCGCACAATCGGCACCAAGCCGACTTCGCGAATCAGGGCGAGAGATTTTTCTTTAGACCAGGACATGGGTTTCTCCTTTTGAGGTGTCGGGCGTCAGGGCAAAGACGAAATTCGAAAATCGAAAGTGGTAAGACAGAAAAAGAATTTCGCCGCTCAATCATGATGTCTGGCCCTGCGAACTTGGCCCCCGGCACCTGACACCTCGCTCTACCGCGCGACGCGCAGGCTGGAACCTTTGAGCAGGCTTTCCACCTCCGCCAGGGTCGCCCAGTTGAAGTCGCTCGGCATCGAATGTTTCAACGCGCTGAAGGCGTTGCCGTAACGCACGGCTGCTTGGTAAGAGTCCTTCATCAACCGGCCATAAATGAACCCGGCGCTGAAAGAATCGCCTCCCCCCAGGCGGTCCACAATTTCCAGTTCGTACTTCACATCATCGTAGAAAGTGCCGTCGGCAAAGGCGATGGCAGTCCAGGTGTTGCGCCACACCAAGGGATTCTCACGCAAGGTGATTGCCACAGCCTGGAAGTGGAACTTTTCCTGCAAGCGCCGCGCCACCTCTTTGTACGGCTCCGCCGAAACTTGCGCGAACGCTTGCGGGCTGGTCTTCCCTTCCCCTTTGATTTTGAACACCACGTTCGTGTCTTCTTCCGTGGTGATCAGAACGTCCACGTATTCCATCAAGGGCTCTTGTACGGCCTGCGCCTTTTCCGGCGGCCACAGCTTGCCGCGATAATTCAGGTCATAACTGACCGTCAGCCCCGCCTGCTTTGCCGCTTGCAAGGCTTCCCTCGTAACGGCTGCGGCGGAGTCACTGAGCGCCGGCGTGATGCCGCTGGTGTGGAACCAGCGCGCGCCTTCCATGACTCGCTTCCAATCCACCTCGCCGGGCCGGATAGCGCTGATAGCGGAATTCCGGCGGTCGTAGAGCACGGCGCTGGCGCGGGGGGCCGCTCCGAATTCCAGGAAATAGAGACCCATGCGGCTCTCGGCCTCGGCGGTCCAGATCAAATGCGAGGTGTCTACACCGGCCTGGAGGGCGCGATTCTCCGCCAGGCGCCCCAGGGAATTCTGCGGGAGGCGGGAAACCCAGGCACTCGTCAAACCCAGGCGGGCGACCCCCACCGCAACGTTCAACTCCCCGCCACCCACTTGCACATCCAGCGTGGCAGTCTGCTCCAGGCGCTGGAAGTGCGGCGGCGACAAACGGACCATAGCTTCACCAAAGGTTACGACTTCCGGCATGACCTCCTCCACTTTCGGGTTCGGCCCGACACGCAATCGACTACTATAGAATGTTTAAAGGGAATTGTAGACCATTTTCCACTTCCCTCCCCTTAGGCTTTCGCCCGGCAGCGGCACGCGCCTCCCGCCGTGGCAAGGAACGGACCCACGCAACCGGGGTTCCGTCAAAGTCGCGGGCGTCAGATACCTCTATGGCCATGAATGCATCACCCGCGAAGAAACCCCTCACCCCCCGCCTTGCGGTCCCCCCTCTCCCCGAGGGAGAGGGAGAGGAATCAAAATCACAGCCCTCTCCCAGGGGAGAGGGTGCCCGACGGAGGAGGGAAGGTGAGGGGTCACTTTCAACCCCATAAGACTTTGATGGTGCCCTGCCCACGCAGCTCCCGTTCTTGACTTTGCGCTTAACTGCGGCATACATTGGCAGATTGCCTTTCGGATGAACGCTCACATTGAGATTGGGAGTTTGCCCCCCATGTCGGACGAGCCGGGAAGGACAATCCTGGATAATATCGTTTCCACGCGCCGCCGCACGCTGGAGGAAACGCGTTTGGCTGTCCCCCTCAAGCACGTGCAGCAGATGGCGGAGAGGCGGCAGGAGCGCCGCGATTTTGCGGCGGCTCTGGCGCCCGACCCTGGCGCTCCCCAGAGACTACGCGTGATCGCGGAACTCAAGCGCGCGTCGCCTTCGCGGGGGCTGCTGCGGCACCGCTATCGCCGCCGCGAAATAGCTTTGGGATACGCAGCCGCCGGCGCTGCGGCGCTCTCGGTGCTGACGGAAGAGCATTATTTTCTGGGTTCCACCCAAGACCTGACGGAAGTGCGCCAAGCGGTTGAGCTTCCGGTGCTGCGCAAAGATTTTATCCTGGAAAGTTATCAGGTTTATGAAGCGGTGGCGGCGGGCGCCGATGCTCTGCTGCTGATCGTCGCCGTGTTGCCGGACCATGACCTGTGCAGCATGCTCGATTTGTGCAAACAATTGCGCATCGCCGCTCTGGTGGAGGTTCACACGGAAGAGGAATTGGACCGCGCGGTAGCGGCGGGCGCCCAGATTATCGGCGTGAACAATCGCAATCTGCACACGCTGGAAGTGAACTTGGAGACGTCGTTTCAATTGCGGGCGAAGATGCCCCGCGGCTGCCTGGCCGTCAGCGAAAGCGGGATCAAAACGGTGGCGGACCTGCGGCGCATCAGGGAAGCGGGTTTTAACGCGGTGCTGATCGGGGAACGACTGATGTCGCAGCCGGACCCCGGCCAGGCATTGCAAAGGTTGCTGGCTGATTTTGCCGCGTAGCCCCATTGATTTTGGATTTTAGATTTCGGATTTTGGATTGCGGGCTACGGATTACGGGAAGACACGCAGAGGCGCGTATTTGCCAGAGCAGAATATTGGGTTTGCTGCGAAAAAATCCAAAATCGCAAATCCAAAATCCAAAATTGAAAAGATGCCAACACGCGTAAAGATTTGCGGGATCACGAGGTGGGAAGATGCGCAGATTGCCGTCGAACTGGGCGCTGCGGCATTAGGCTTTAACTTCTATCCACCCTCGCCGCGATATATCGATCCGCCGGCTGCGCGCGCGATTATCCTAGAACTGCCGCAACTGATTACGGCGGTGGGTATTTTCGCCAATGAATCGGATGGCGAGCACGTGGCGCGCGTGGCGAAGGAGTCGCGGGTCAGTGTGGTGCAGTTGCATGGCCCCCGGTTTCCGCCGTTAGATGGAGCTTTGGCGGATTTTGCGCGGATTCGAGCCGTAGCCGTCAAGGAAGAATTCCGGCCGGAAATGCTGCGCGACCTGGGTGGCGGCACGTTTCTGCTGGATGCCTTCGATGCGGAACTCCTGGGGGGAACAGGCAACCCCTTCAATTGGGCCGTGGCCCGCGATGCAAGGCGCTTCGGCACCATAATCCTGGCAGGCGGGTTGACGCCCGAAAATGTGGGACAGGCGATCCGGGAAGTTCGGCCCTTCGCGGTGGATGTGGCCAGCGGGGTGGAGGCATCGCCGGGAGTAAAAGACGAGAAAAAATTGAGGCGGTTCTTCGCCGCGGTCAAAGAAGCCGACAGGGTGATATACGGGGAGCCACAAGCTTGGTAGTCGCAAAAACGCCGGTGCCTGTATACTGAAAGAGGGCTGCGGGCGTAGCTCTATCCGATCCCTACAAGGCCGGTTCGCTGTCGCTTGATTTCATCGGTGCAAAATGGGGGACCAGTATGGACGTCGAACGGACCATTGAGTTCTTACTCAAAAATCAGGCGCGCATGGACGCGCGATTTGACGCCAAGTTCGCCAGGGCCGACCAGCGCTTTGCGCAAGCAGAAAAGCGCTCTGCGCAAGCAGAAAAACGGTTGGATCAACTTGAGCGAGTGGTGGCGCAGAATAGTCGTATTGTGACTCAACTCGCGCGGTCCGGTGTAACGTTGCGAAGCGACGTGCGCAGAACCGAAAAGAATTTGGCCGAAATTGCCGAGAGTCTGTCAGAAATGGATGGCAAATTGAACGCCCTCATTGAATTCGTAGATCGACAGACTCGAGGTAACGGCCGACAGCAGTGAGTGCAAGCGAGGCCGCGGAGGAAATCACTTCTCGAACCGGCGCTACGAAAATCATGTCAACCACCACAGATATACTAATGAGTTGGCCCGACGCTAAGGGCCGGTTCGGCGAATTCGGAGGCCGCTTCGCCCCGGAAACGCTGATGGCCCCTATCGAGGAGTTGGAAGCGGCTTATCGCGTGGCCCGCAACGATCCGTCGTTTCAGGCGGAGCTGGCGCGATTACTTAAGGACTTTGCGGGCCGCCCGACTCCGCTGTTCCACGCTCAGAGGCTCACGGCGCGCCTGGGTGGCGCGCAGATTTATCTGAAGCGCGAGGACCTGCTGCACACCGGAGCGCACAAAATCAACAACTGCCTGGGACAGGGGTTGCTGGCGCAGCGGATGGGTAAGACTCGCTTGGTGGCGGAGACCGGGGCGGGGCAGCACGGCGTAGCGACCGCCACCGTGGCGGCGCTGCTGGGGATGGAATGCGTCGTGTACATGGGCGAGGAAGACATGGCGCGGCAGGCTCCCAACGTCTTCCGCATGCGGCTGCTCGGTACGAAAGTGGTTTCCGTTTCCTCCGGAACGAAGACGCTGAAGGATGCCATCAACGAAGGAATGCGCGACTGGGTGACGAACGTTCATAACACGCATTACTTGATGGGCTCGGTGCTGGGACCGCACCCTTACCCGATGATGGTGCGCGATTTTCAGCGGATCATCGGCCAGGAAGCACGCCGGCAGATTCTGGAGAATCCCGGGAGACTGCCGGATTTGCTTTGCGCCTGCGTGGGCGGAGGAAGTAATTCCATCGGTCTGTTTTACGCATTCATACCTGACACGAGCGTGAAGATGTTGGGCGTGGAGGCGGGCGGACGCGGGCCGAACCTGGGTGAGCACGCGGCACGCTTTGCGGGTGGGAAACCCGGCGTCCTCCACGGATCATACACCTATGTGTTGCAAACGGAAGACGGCCTTATCTCCAATACACACTCGGTTTCGGCGGGGCTCGATTATCCCGCCGTGGGGCCCGAACATGCCGAACTGCATCGCCAGGGACGCGTAGAGTACACCCACGTGAACGACCAGGAGGCGCTGGAAGCGGCCAGCCTGCTGGCGCGGGTGGAAGGTATTATCCCCGCCCTTGAATCGGCGCACGCGATCGCGGAGATCATCAAGCGTGCGCCCACGATGCCGCGCGACAGTGTTATCGTGGTGAACCTTTCCGGCCGCGGCGATAAGGATCTGGGGATTTTTCAATCGGCCGGAATTCTGTAATGTCCGGCGGGGCCAGCATTTCGTGTGGGAAGGGGGGGACCGGTTAATGAAGATCCGTGTGGTACTTGAGCCGAGTGAAGAGGGTGGTTATACCGCATACGCTCCTTCTCTTCCTGGCTGTGTCAGCGAAGGTGAGGACATCCAAGAGGCCTTGGCCAACATCCAGGAGGCGATCGGGCTTTACCTGGAGCCGATCGAGGATGATTTCGTCACATCCGGGCAAGCCTTGGTGAAAGAGATCGAATTGTGAGCAAGGTTCCCAGTCTCCCTTATGAGCGAGTGGTCCGGGCCTTACAGCGAGATGGGTGGAGCGTGGTGCGCCAAAGAGGGAGCCATTTGCGGCTGCAAAAGAGGATTGGAGACGAACTGCTGAAGATCACCGTACCGGCTCACCGCCCCATCAAACGCTCAACGCTTGCCCACATTCTCAAGGCGGCTCGGCTCGGCCTCGACGCATTTCTCCAACTTCTGTGACTTGAGTCTGCTACTGGGGAGCTTGAGCAATATCCATTTTCGAAGCAGGTTGAAGAAATATAGCCCAATGAAAAATGCATTCTCTTCCCGCATCGAGACGCGGTTTCGCGACCTGCGCGCTAAGAACGCCAAAGGCCTGATCGTCTATCTTACCGCGGGCGATCCCAATTTGGACGCTACGGGAGAACTGCTCTTGGCGCTCGAACGGGCGGGCGTGGATGTGATCGAGTTGGGCGTACCGTTTTCCGATCCCCTGGCCGACGGCCCGGTGATCCAGCGTGCTTCAGAGCGAGCGTTGCGTTCCGGCACGACACTGCGCAAGATCCTGGAGCGATTCCCAAGCTGGCGCCAAGCCGTGCGCGCGCCCATCATTTTGTTCAGCTACTTCAATCCCATTTTGCAATACGGCCTGGAGAAATTTGCGGCCAGCGCCGCGCACGCGGGGGTGGACGGCGCATTGGTGGTGGACTTGATCCCGGAAGAAGCGGAGAATTATTTTCGGGCGATGCGGGCGCAGAATCTGGACACGGTGTTTCTGGCTTCGCCCACTTCCACGGACGCGCGCCTGGAGCGTGCAGCGCAACTTTCCACGGGTTTTTTGTATCTGATCTCACGTACCGGCGTCACCGGTGAACGAAGCGAAATGGCTGCCAGCGTGGGGCCCTTGGCGGAGCGCGCGCGCCGGCTCACCTCCCTGCCGCTCGCCATAGGATTTGGAATCTCCACCGGGGCGCAAGTCCGCGAAGTCCAGGCGCACGCCGACGCTGCTGTGGTGGGCAGCGCGGTAGTTCACGCTATTGAGGAACACTATTCCCAGGAAGGACCGGCGGCGATTGAACGCTTCGTGCGCGGACTCAAAGCCGGGACGGGGGGGTAACCCGCATGGGCGATTTGGAGGGGTGGCGCAAGCGCATTGACGAGATTGACCAGCAACTGGTGAAGCTTCTGAACGAGCGGTCGAAGTGCGCGGTGGAGATTGGGCACTTGAAAAAAAACATGGATCTTCCCGCGTGGCAACCGCAGCGCGAGGTCGAAATCCTGCGCAACGTGGTGAAGGCGAATGAAGGACCTCTGGATGACGCCGCCATCCGCCGCCTGTTTGAGCGCATTATTGATGAAGCGCGGTCACTCGAGCGGCATTCCATGGATGGCGGAAGTTCCTTCCGAAAGGAGTAATGCCTTATGGTGGTAGTGATGCAGGAAGGCGCGACGGAAGAGGAAATACAGCATGTTATTAATAGGCTGATGGGTATGGGATTTGATATCCACCGCTCGACGGGGGCGCGCCACACGGTGTTGGGAGCGGTGGGTGCAAAGGTGGATTTCGATACCCGCAATATCGAATTGCTGGGAGGCGTGGATGAGGTTTTAAGAATTACCGCGCCCTATAAGCTGGCCAGCCGGCATTTCCGGCCGGAGGGGTCCCGTGTAACCGTGGGCCAGAGTGTCACCATCGGGGGCCAAGAAGTGGTGGTGATGGCGGGGCCGTGCAGCGTGGAGAATGCCGAGCAGATTGACACCATCGCGGCATCCGTGGCGGCGAATGGCGCGCGCATCTTGCGCGGCGGAGCTTTCAAACCCCGTACCTCGCCTTACAGTTTTCAGGGGATCGGCCACCACGGGCTGGAACTCATGCGTCAGGCCGCCGACAAGCACAACCTCTGCGTGGTTTCCGAGGTTATGGACCAGACCCAAATTCCCATGATGCTCGATTACGTGGACATGCTCCAGGTGGGAGCTCGCAACATGCAGAATTACAACCTGCTGAGAGAGCTCGGCAAGGTGGCCAAACCGGTTTTGCTGAAGCGGGGAATCTCCGCCACCATCGAGGAGTTGCTCCTCTCCGCCGAATACATCATGGCGGGAGGGAACTACAATGTCGTGTTGTGCGAGCGCGGCATCCGAACCTTCGAAAGTTATACGCGGAACACCCTGGATATTTCCGCCATCCCTGTCATCCAGAAGCTCTCGCATCTGCCCATTGTGGTTGACCCTTCGCATGGGACGGGCCGGCGCGATAAAGTCGCCCCCATGGCCCGCGCCGCTCTGGCCGCGGGGGCTGATGGCTTGCTGATTGAGGTCCACAACGACCCGGACAAAGCGCTGAGCGACGGCGCGCAATCCCTTTTCCCCGAGCAGTTCGAGCAACTCATGAAGGAATTGCGAATGATTGCGCCGGCGGTGGGCAGAAAAATGTAGGTCGAAACTCGAAATTTGAAAGTCGGAATTCGATCGATAGCGCACGAGTTTCGAGTCTCGAATTTCGAGTTTCGCCGGGCACAGGATGCGAGTTCATTCTCTGGAAAACATAATTGCAGAACCTCAATTTCGGCGTGTGGCGATTGTCGGCTTGGGCCTGCTGGGCGGATCGTGGGGGCTGGCGCTCAAGAAGGCCGGTTTCGCGGGCCGCATCGTGGGCCACGCGCGGCGCGCCGAGACGCGCGAGCAGGCTCTCAGCAGGGGCGCGGTGGACGAGGGATTCGCCGACGTAACCGAGGCCGTGCGCGGGGCCGATCTGGTGATCCTGGCGACGCCGGTCGCGGTGATTCTCGACCACCTTCCACGGTTGCAACCTTACATTTCGCCGCAGGCGCTCATCACCGATGTCGGCAGCACCAAGCGCCGCATCTGCGCGCGGGGGGCGGAGCTCTATGCCCAGCGGCCGCTGTTCGTGGGCGGGCACCCGATGGCGGGCAAGGAGCGCTCCGGACTTGAGAACGCTGACGCGCGGCTTTTTGAAAACGCCCGCTACGTGCTGACCCCGGCCAAGCCGGAACATCTCGACGACCACCGCGTGCAGGCGTTTCGGGCGCTCGTGGCGGCTGTCGGGGCGCGTCCGCTCACCAGCGATCCGGCCACCCACGACTTGGCCGTCGCATATCTTTCCCATCTCCCCCAGTTGCTCTCTTCGGGCTTGGCCAGCCTGATTGAGGAGAAGCACACGGCCGGGAATCTGTCTCTGGAGCTGGCGGCCACGGGCTTCCGCGATGTGACGCGCTTGGCCGACAGCCCCTACTCGGTCTGGCGCGACATTTGTCTGACGAATACTCAGAATATCCAAATGGCGTTGGAGGGGCTGATTCAGAAATTGGAATCCATCAAGGATCACCTGAGTGATCGCGAACTCGATCGCGAGTTTCTTGCCGCCCACCGCCTTCGCGACAAGCTGCGCCAAATGAGCTGAGTTGGCAAAAGCTGACTTGGCGCGAGAGGACGGATTGATGCTGAAAGCGGTCTTGGAGATTCTGGCTACAACTCCCCAGAAGCTGAAGCGGGAGATTTCCACCTTCTCGCGGCGGGAAATGCTCGCCCGGCCCGCCTCCAACAAGTGGTCGGTGCAAGAAGTGTTGGCGCATTTGGCGGATGTGGAAGAAGGTGGTATGCGGGCGCGGGTGGCAGCGATCATCGAGCAAAAAAATCCCACGCTGCCGTTCTTCGATCAGGAGGCACGTGCGACAGAATTGAAATACAACACGATCGACGCGCGGCAGAGCCTCACCCGCTTCGAGCGCCAGCGTCGAGCCAATGTGAAGTGGCTCCGAACCCTTCGCCCTGCACAATTGAAGCGCCGGGGGGTTCATCAGCAAGTCGGGGACATTACGGCTGAGGAGTTGATCACCGAGTGGGCTTTTCACGATTTGGGCCATGTGAAACAGATTCTGGAAATCAAGCGCTATGCCCTTTACCCGCGGATGGGAAACATGCGGGCTTTTTACGAGCTGAGGTAGAGGCGGCGCCCAGGCGCCCCCTTCACTCCGGGGCTGGGGGGTTCCTTCAACCACAACCGGACGTTGTCCCGGGAGGTTCCGTGAACAAGGTCTATCCGAATGCTGATGCAGCGATTGCCGATCTCCCCGACGGCGCGACAATCATGGCCGGCGGGTTTGGCCTTTGCGGAATCCCCGAAAACCTGATTGCCGCGGTGCACCGCAAGGGCATTCGGAACCTTACCGTCATCAGCAACAATGCCGGCGTCGACGGGTTTGGAGTAGGCCAGTGGCTGACCAACCGGCAAATTACTAAAATCATCGCAACGTATGTGGGCGAAAACAAATTGTTCGAGGACTTGGTGTTGAAGGGGGAGCTGCAGGCCATGCTGGTTCCCCAAGGGACCTTTGCGGAACGCATCCGCGCGGGCGGCGCGGGCATCGCGGGATTTTACACACCCACAGGTGTGGGCACGGTGGTGGCGGAGGGAAAAGAGCTGCGGGAATTTGACGGGCGGAAATATCTGCTCGAACGGGGCCTCACCGCTGATTTCGCCTTGATTAAAGCTTGGAAGGGCGACCGCTGGGGCAATCTGATTTATCGTGGAACGGCGCGGAATTTCAATCCCGTAATGGC
>JBEKQO010000154.1:0-17150 GCA_049519635.1 Terriglobia bacterium
TTATTGCCCTCGCCCCTTTGGGGGAGAGGGTGGCGCGCATCCGGCGTAATCGCCAGCCGGGGCGGGCCGGGTGAGGGGGTCTCGCCTATTGTCAATTCTTACGTGGGACACCACACTAGGGATGGGGGCAAATCCTTGGTTCCTAACCCCAAACCCCTAACTCCTAATTCCTGTTCTTAAGGTCGCGCACCAAACGGTAGTAGAGATCGGCTGCGGCCACCAAGTCTGCCTTGCGCACGCACTCACAGTCGGTATGCGCCACGTTGATAGAGCCGGGGCCGAGCAGCAAGGGGCGCCCCCAATGGGTCAGTGACGGCAAATCGGTGGTAAACGCCACAACGGTCGTTTCGTAGCCCTCGAGCTTCTCCATGGTGAGCAACGGCGTCTCGCGCAGGATTTCAAGCTCGCAGCGGCCGGCGATAAGTTCTGTAATCTTCCGCCGCAGGGGCTCGACATCCTCCACGATACGAATCAGGATCTGCGCCACGGCCTCGTCGGGTACCACGTTGGCCGCGCGGCCGCCGGTTATGACCCCGATATTCATGGTGGAGGGTCCCAGCACGGGGTTGACCGGCAGGGGAAGTTTGCGAAGATCGGCGAGCACGTCCAACAGCTTGTCAATGGCATTTACCCCCAGGTGCGGGTAAGCGGAATGCGCCATCTTGCCGCGCGCCCGAAGATCGATCCGCAAGTTTCCTTTGGTGCCGATCACCAGTTTGTTTTCCGTGGGCTCGCCATTGATAATGTAGCGCGAACCGGGGGGGTGGAGATTGGCTTCGCGCGCTCCATCGCTGACGGTTTCTTCCCCCACCAGGAAAAGCAGGGCGAAATCCTCCACGCCATCTTTCTTAAGCCTTTCCGCGGCGGACACCTGCGCCGCCAGGATTCCCTTGGCGTCACAGGAGCCGCGGCCGTAAATGTAGTCCGCGTCTTCGTGCGCCGAGAAGAAGGGCGGCACCGTATCCATGTGCGTGCTCAGGACGATGTCCGGCTTCCCCCAAGTGGCGAACACGTTGGAGCGATCACGCGACACGGGCATCAGTTCTGCCTGAAAGCCTAGTTGGATGAGGTACCCTTTTATAAATTCCGCGCAGGCTTTCTCATGACCGGTTACGGACGCCATGTTGACCAGGCTTTTGGTAAGCTCAAAAAGATCCATAGGAATTCCCGTCCAGACGCTCGTCGCGTGACATCTTTTACTACCTCTACGGCGGCGATCCTGGATCTAAGCGTAACTCCACCACGTTAGCCCACTATCGAAAACAGCGTCAAGCGCAATCGGGCTATCAACGATCGGGATGTATGCCACTGGCGCGAGGCGGCGGCTCATGCTTGGTCGTGGAATTGCGCGTGCCCTCTTTCCGGGCCATCACCGAACCATTTTGATCCTTCGATTGATGTGCGACCAAAGGGCAGTCGCTGCTCCCTCAAGGGCATCCCCTGGGGAGCGAAATGATTCGCAATCACATTGCGAAAAGGTTACAATTGAAATGCATAAGAGCCAGGTGGGCTCCGAATAGGGAGGCCTTATGGGCCAGAATTATCGCACCATCCTTCGTTTGACCTTAATGTTTTTGCTGGCCTGTGTGCCGGCTTTCGCCCAAGGAAGGGGGGGCGGCGCCCGCGGATTCAGTTCCTCTCACGGAGCGACGGTTTCCGGGGGCGGGGGATCGTACGGTGGTTGGGGTGGGTACCCTGTCTTCGGGGGCTCCGGACTTTACGGATCATCCAGTTCACCTCTTGACGTCCCCCCCAAATATTGGTGGGTCAGTCCATATCCCAGTGAAAATCCGTGCCAGGCAGGCTGCAACCCCAACGCCGGCTACGAGTGGGATAGCGTGGGAACCCTGATCCTTGATACCAACCCTCCTAAAGCTGGCGTCACGCTCGATGGCATTTTCGCGGGGACAACCGACATGCTGGGCCCTTTTCAACTCCCCGTGGGCGAGCACACCCTGCACATTGAAGCTTCGGGTTTTGAGCCTTCCGACATCATCGTCAAATTTGACCAACCTGGCGTGCAAAACCTGAACGTCGAACTTAAACGCTTGACGGCCACAGCCAAGCCGGCGCCACAGCGATAGCGACCTTCCATCCCTTGAATGTTAGCTCCGAACACTGGGAGTGCTGTTGTACCGGCACTTCGCGCCCCCGGCGCGCCTATTTGCCCACCGCGCCACAGAATGACGGAAGCGGGCAGGATTTGGTAGAGTAGTTTTGCTTGCGATCCTTGGGGGGGGGCCTCTGGAAGTCAAGAGCAAACCAAAAGGCAAAGGGCAAATGTCAAAGGGCAAATGTCTGAGGGTTTGGTGTTAAAGCGAAATCATGAAGCAAAGATGCGAGGATTGAGTGGCAGAGCAACGGAAGATCGGAGAGCGGCTTCTCGATTACAGCGCGCGAGTGATTAAGCTCGTAGATGCACTGCCCAACACGCTGGTAGGTAGGCGCATCGCTGACCAACTGCTTCGCAGTGCCATGTCTGCCGGAGCTAACTATGAAGAAGCCCAGGGCGCGGAATCGAAGGAGGACTTCACTCATAAACTGCAAATTGCACTCAAGGAGCTGCGCGAGTCGGGCTATTGGCTGCAGCTATTGGTGCGTTCCGGCAAAATCCCTGTCAATAAAATGGATCGCCTTATTGACGAATCGAATCAGTTGCGCGCCATGATATCCAAAGCGGTTGCGACGGCCAAAGGAAAGGCCAAGCCCCCGAATGGGAATCCATAGGATAGTCCGCTTGAGAACCTTGACCATCGCCCACAACCGTTCCTTTTGCGTTTTGCCATTTGCCCTTTGCCTTTTGGTTTGTTTTTCACCTTCCCTCGCCTTTCTGTCTTCCCAGCCGGGAGAAAGCTTTAAGGTACCTCCTCAGGAAGACCGCGTCTTGTCCTCGGTCGTGCAGCTTGTCGCCGTCGGCCCGGCGGAAAACGAGCAGAACCGCGAGTGCTCGGCTACGGGTTTTCTGATTGATGAAGAGGGATATCTCATTACCAACGCGCACGTGGTGGAAGACGCCCGGCGGTGCCTGGAGAAAGCGCCGGGAGCGAAGATCCTCGCCAAGTCGACCACTAACGACTCGCGAACCGCCCAGGCGGTGCCTTGTGATGTGGTCGGAATCGACGCTCCTAACGATTTGGCTTTGTTAAAAATCGAGCGGCCACTGGTTCGAAACTCCGGCGATAAACCGCCTTATGCGATCCTCGATGCGCGCGCCGTAGCAGTGGGAACCGCAGTGAAGGTCAGCGGTTATCCCGTATTTTCGTGGCAGCCGGTTACGCAGGCAGGCCAGGTTGCCTGGCGCGGCAGGACGCGGCTCGAAGAAACCGATGTTAATTCCTCCGCCAGCGATGCTTTGATGGTGGATATCCACTTGCGCCCGGGAAACAGCGGCAGTCCCGTGTATCGCCAGGATGGCGGAGTGGTTGCCGTGGCGGACAAACGAGATTCCCTGCGTCCCGCGTATTCCGTTGCCGTCTCGATTCACTATGCCATCGAACTCGCCGAACGCCACGGGGTGCGGTGGCACGGCGCGGATTGATACCCCACGGGCCGAACAGGTAGACGAGAAAAGAAAGTCAAAACGCAAAGCGCAAAACTCAAATGTTGAAGGCCGCTCGCACTTGTCGCGGGCCTTTTGTCCGTCTCATCCCACCCTAGCGACCCTCACATTGACGCGGCTGGTGCTTGGAAGTAGAGTTATGGTTTCATATCTTCGCGAGGTCACCGCAAGAAAGCAACCTTGAACATCGCCGGCAACCCGGAAAGGTTCATAACCAGGAGAAGTCAGGATATGGAATTTCTTGCCCTCATTACCGCGAGAAGCCGCAAAGCATTCCACCCCGCTGCCCAGGCGTGGTGCGTCGGAGCGCTGCTCGCGAGTCTGCTGATGCTGGGGGGGTGCGCATCCAAACCGGCGAAATCGGAAGGCCTGCAGATGGAGTTTCGCGTCCCCGTCACGGTGGCGAAGGCGACGGTGAAGAGCGTGCCGCTGCAAGTGGAAGCCATCGGCAACGTGGAAGCCTATTCCAATGTTTCGGTGCGCACCCAGATGGCCGGTGAAATCGAGCGCGCCTATTTTACCCAGGGCCAGGACGTCAAGAAGGGCGAATTGCTTTTCACCCTGGATCGACGTCCTTTCGAGACAACGCTAAACCAGCTTGATGCCAACCTGGCCCGCGACCAGGCGCAATTGGCCAATGCCCGGGCCCAGGCTGACCGCAATGAAAAGCTCTTTCAGGCGGGCATCATCTCCAAAGACCAGTACGACACTTTCCGAACCACTGCGCAAGCTCAGGAGGCCACCGTGCGCGGCGGCCAGGCCGCCATCGAAAACGCCAAGGTGAACCTGAGCTACTGCTCCATCTATTCGCCCATTGACGGCCGCACGGGGAGTTATCAAGTGTATCCCGGCAATATCGCCAAAGTGAATGATACGGTTCTAGTGGTCATCAATCAGATCCATCCTATCTATGTGACTTACGCGGTGCCGGAGCAATCCCTTGGCGAGGTGAAAGAATACCAGGCGCGGGGTCCGCTTGCGGTGGAGGCCCGGATTCCCAACGATCCGGGGCCGCCGGCTTTAGGCCAGCTCACGTTTATTGACAACGCCGTGGACATTCCCACGGGCACCATCAAGATGCGCGGCACGTTTCCGAACTCCGACAGCCGCCTCTGGCCGGGGCAGTTCATTAATGTCGTCATGCGGCTGAGCTTGCAGCCCAACGCCACCGTGGTCCCGTCGCAGGCCGTGCAGACGGGCCAGGTGGGCAAGTATTTGTTCGTCGTGAAGGCCGATTTTACCGCCGACCTCCGGCCGGTGGTGGTGGGTGAAACCGTGGAAGGCGAAACAGTGATCCAGAAAGGCGTCGCGCCCGGCGAAACCGTGGTGACCGACGGACAGTTGCTGTTGGCGCCGGGGTCGAAGGTGGAAATTAAGAAAGGCATTGGTTAGTGGATAGTGGGCGGCGCCGAGGGGTCAGTGGTTAGTAGACAGTGGTTAGTCGCTCGCCACCGGCCACTAAACCCTCGACACAAATAACCAGGCACTCGCCGCTAACCACTAGCCACTAACCACTAACCACTACTCCTATGAACCTGGCAGAAATCTTTATCCGCCGGCCCATCATGACGACGCTCACGATGTTGGCCATTCTGGTGTTTGGCATTATTGCCTATCGCGAACTGCCGGTCAGCAATCTGCCCAATGTGGATTATCCCACCATCCAGGTGAGCGCGGCCCTGCCGGGCGCGAGCCCGGAGACCATGGCCGCCGCCGTAGCCACCGTGCTGGAGCGCGAGTTCTCAACCATTGCCGGGCTGGAGTCCATGAACTCCATGAGTACGCAGGGCGGCACGCAGATCACCATGCAGTTCAACCTGAGCCGCAATATTGACGCCGCGTCGCAGGATGTGCAAGCCGCCATCGCCCGCTCGCAAGGCAGACTTCCGGCCGACATGCCCGCGCCGCCCTCCTACGAGAAAGTGAATCCGGCGGACCAGCCGGTGATTTACATGGCAGTTTACTCCGACACCCTTGCACCCGCCACTGTCGATGACTACGCAGACACGCTCATGGCGCAGCGCATTTCCATGATCACCGGCGTGGCGCAGGTGCAGTTGTACGGAGCGCAGAAATACGCCGTGCGAGTGCAGCTTGACCCGCAGGCGCTGGCCACGCGCGGCATCGGTATTGATGAGGTCACGGACGCTATCAAAAACGCCAACGTCAACCTCCCCACCGGAACCCTTTTCGGCGCGCACCAGTCTTTCGTGGTGCAGGCGAACGGCCAGCTCCAGAACGCAGCTTCTTACCGGCCCCTCATCGTCGCTTATCGCAATGGCGCCCCGGTGCGTTTGGAAGCGCTGGGGCAGGTGATCGACAGCGTACAAAACAATAAGGTGGTCAACTGGTACAACGGGATCAACTCCATGGTGCTGGCCATCCAACGCCAACCGGGAACCAACACCGTCGAGGTGGTGGACAATGTGCGGCGCCTCTTGCCGACCTTTCGCAAGGAGATTCCCCAGTCCATCCACTTGGAAACCCTTTACGACGGCTCGATTTCCATTCGCGAATCCGTGGGCGACGTCAAGTTCACGCTTTATCTGACGCTGTGCCTGGTGGTGCTGGTCATCTTCCTTTTCCTGCGCAATATTTCTGCCACCATCATTCCCAGCCTGGCGCTGCCCATGTCGATTGTGGGCACGTTCTCGGTGATGTACCTGCTAGGTTACACGGTCGATAACCTCTCGCTGATGGCGCTGGTTCTGGCGGTGGGCTTTGTCGTGGACGACGCCATTGTCATGCTCGAAAACATCGTCCGTCACCTGGAAATGGGCGAGGGCGTGGTGGAAGCGGCGCTGCAGGGCTCGCGGGAAATCAGCTTCACGATTCTTTCCATGACTCTCTCACTGGCCGCGGTTTTCATCCCCGTGCTTTTCCTGGGAGGTATTTTGGGGCGGCTGCTGCACGAATTCTCCGTGACCATCATGTCGGCCATCCTGGTGTCGGGCGTGGTCTCGCTCACGCTGACTCCCATGCTGTGCAGCCGCTTCCTGCGCCATGCCAAGGCGGAGGAACACGGCTTTGTGTTCAACCTTTTTGAGCGCGGCTTCCAGGGCATGCTGGGGGCGTATGATTGGAGCTTAACGAAGGTTTTACGGCATCGGTTCGTTACCCTCCTGTTTTCCCTGGCCATCATTGGCGTCACCGTTTGGCTATTCATTCGCATCCCCAAGGGATTCCTTCCCAGCGAAGACAGTGGCTTTATCTTTGGCATCACCCTGGCGCAGCAGGGCATTTCCTTTGACTCTATGAAAGACCATCAGAAGGCTCTTACGAACCTCATGGTTGCAGACCCTAACGTGGAAAACGTCATGTCCTTCGCGGGAGCGGGGGGGCCGGGCGGCGGCGGGAACTCCGGTTTTTTCTTCATCGATCTGAAAGAGCGCCCCAGCGGCAGCACGCAGATGGCGAACTGGTTCAAGGACCGGCTGCGCATTCCCTACGCGCACGATCCCAAAAATCGCTACCTCGATACCGACCAGGTTTTGCAAGAAATGCGCCCCGCGCTTTTCGCGGTTCCCGGCATCATGGCCTTCATGCAGAACCCGCCCCCGATTCAAATCGGCGGCTACCTGACCAAGAGCCAGTACCAGTTCACTCTTCAGGGACCGGATACCAAGGAACTTTACCGCGAAGCCCAGAAGCTGGAAGGCGAGTTGCGCTCGGTTCCGGGACTTCAGGATGTGAACACCGATCTCCAGGTCAGCAACCCGCAAGTGAACGTGGAGATCGACCGCGACAAGGCCAACGCTCTGGGAGTGAGCGCCTTCCAAGTGGAAAATGCCTTGGAAACGGCTTACAGCTCGCGTCAGATTTCCACCATCTATACCCCCAACAATGAGTATTGGGTGCTGGCCGAACTCCTACCGAAATACCAGATGGACCCGCAGGCGCTCTCCCTGTTGTACATCCACTCCAGCAGCGGCCAACTGGTGCCGCTCAGCGCGGTCTCAAAACTCACCCAGTCGCTCGGCCCCCTGGTGGTCAATCACTCCGGGCAGTTGCCGTCTGTCACCGTGTCGTTCAATTTGCAGCCCGGCACCGCGCTCGGCGATGCCGTCAATCGCGTTGAGCAGATCGCCCGGCAAACCCTGCCCTCCGACCTCAGCGCCAACTTCGAAGGCACCGCGCAGCAGTTCCAATCCTCCCTGGTCGGCATGACCGTTCTGCTGATCATCACCATTCTGGTCATCTACATCGTGCTGGGTATTCTGTATGAGAGCTTCATTCATCCGCTCACGATTCTTTCCGGTCTGCCTTCTGCGGCGCTGGGAGCCCTGCTCACGCTGATGTACTTCGGCTATGAACTTGACCTCTACGGATTCGTCGGAATCATCATGCTGGTGGGTATCGTCAAGAAGAACGCCATCATGATGATCGACTTTGCCCTCGATGCGGAGAGGAAAGACGGCAAGACAACGCAAGAGGCCATCTATTTCGGGGCCTTGGTGCGCTTCCGGCCCATCATGATGACCACCATGGCGGCGCTGATGGGAACCCTGCCCATCGCCCTGGGCTTTGGCGCCGGCGCGGAGTCGCGGCGTCCCCTGGGCCTGTGCGTCGTGGGCGGGCTGGTCTTTTCCCAGCTCATCACCCTTTACATCACCCCGGTCTATTACACCTACCTCGACTCGTTTCAGAAATGGCTGCAAGGACTCTTCCGCCGCCAGGAACCGCTCACTGTGAATCAGGTTGTGGGGAATAGAACGTAGAGAAGCCCCACCGCAAACTGAGTCGGGTATGAGGCGCGGTGATTATTAGATAGGCCTTGTTACGGCGGGGCTTTACAGGCTGCGGAAAAACTGTCCTCGGCGCACGACCACCCCGGCGCTCTGCGCGCCACCCCTCCTCAACTGAGGAGGGGAGCGTTTTCAACAACTCCCCTCCTGATTCAGGAGGGGTGGAGCCTCGGGCGCCGGGGTGGTGCTGACAGTGCTAGCGCCAAGCACCACAGGGTTTTTCCGCAGCCTGATTAGCCCCGCCGTTGCAAGGCCGTCCTGATTATTTCCAAGTCCCGCACCCCGCGCAGCTTGCAGCCGCAAGCTGCGCGGAGTGCGGGACGAATAGAGGGCGGGAGCCGCGATTTCGGCGGGGCTGAAATCCCGCCCTTCCAAAACTGCGGTGAGAAGTGCGGGTTAGAGAGGGGTAGCTCGACGACGCAAGGGCGGCCGATCCTGATGCAGAGCGCGAACTGAACGCAGATTCTCCTGGCGCGACTACTGATAGGGGAGGCTGTCAAGCATGTCGTGAAGCTGGGGATTAATGCGGGGAGGTCCGCCAAGCCCCATGGGTTGTAAGTAGGACGAGCCTGGCCAGGGGCGGGAGGAAGTCATCACATCCTCGCGCAAGGACCGCTGGAGGGTTTGCATCACCGTGCTTGAGTCGGGTGAAGCGGCCAAGTCGGCGTTTTCCTGAGGGTCCCGCACCCAGTCGAAAAGTTGCCTGTGGCCATGGGCATCCAGAATCCACTGCCACTGCGGTGTGGTCACGCTGATACACGTGTCCTGCGATTGTGCAATCGAGGGAGAGGTGCCAAGCTCTGAGACCACGGCGGTTGACGTTAGGTTGGAATCCTGCATGCCGGACCATTGGTTCTGAAGAGAGGAGGGCTCGGGGGCTCCATTCTTGCTTCCCTCAGCAAAGCCGAGGATCGTAGCATACAGATTCCTGGTGCTCACCACGCTCTTAACGTGCATACCCGCGGGGACGCCGGCGCCAAAAATGATCAGGGGCACATGCACAAGTTCACGCCACAAATTCATTCCATGTCCAAAGGCGCCGTGTTCCCCAAAGGTTTCTCCGTGGTCCGCCGTGATGATGACTACGGTGTTGGACCAATCGGGGGATTTCGCCAAGAACTGCATCAGGACCTCGATCTGGCTGTCGGCATAAGCAAGTGTGTTGTCGTACCCTGCCACGAGCGAGGCCTTTTCCGCCGGATTAAGGGCGCCGTGCCCTGTTCCGGGGATCCAAGCTTTGGCTCGTTGGGCAACCCCATAGGGCAGTTCGCCAAAGTGCTTCGTATAAGGCGGTGGCGCGAAATAAGGGCCGTGCACATCGAAGTAGTTGATGAAAAGGAAATAGGGCTCTCCCGTGCGGTGTGACAACCAGCGGAATACATGCCGATTTATCTCCTCCGCCCTTTGGCGCTCGGGCCGGTCAGGCCGGTAGAAACGCATGTAGACGAACTTCGTGAAAGCACGGCCAATCAGCGTTTCGACGATGTTCTGGCGCAGGTTTTCCGATCCATCTTCGTACCGATCGAAGCCTCGGGCGAGCCCCTGGCTCGCCTGCCCGTAAGCCATGTTGGCGTTGAATCCCGCCGTCTGGTAGCCCGCCGACTTGAGGGCCAGGGCGATGGTGCGAAACCTTTCCGACAAGGGAGACGAGAAATCTGCCCCGTGTTGATGGGGAAAAAGGCCGGTAAATATTGAGGCAAATGACGGTAACGTCCAGGATGACGGGGCAATGGCATTGTCAAACTGCACGCCCCGTTGCGCGAGCCGGTCAAGGTTCGGGGTGGTCTGCCGGGAATAGCCGTAACACGAGAAGTGACCCGCGGTCCCAGCATCGAGCGTAATCAGAATGATGTTTGGCTTCCCCGCAGTGTGGGGGAGATAGGCAGGTGGATCCGAAATACGTTCAAACCCGCGAACTTCGTAAACTGCCACCGAACCCAACAGTATAACGACGACGCCCACAGCCGCAATTCTCAATCTGCGGATCCATTGCTCACCCTCATCCGGGGCCAAACCGTCGCGACGACGATCCCATCTTCGAAGGACAACACCCGAAAAGACGAATGCACCCACTCCCGCTGCGATTACCACGAATGCAAGGAGAGGAAGCCTGGAATATTTGTCATACCAGAGCCGGAGGGAGCAAACTCCCCCCGCAAACCCGCCGGCCAAGCCCAATCCCGATGCCAACAACCACCGCACGTAGGATCTGCCTGTGGAACTGGTCTTTTCTGCAAGGTAACCCAAAATAAGGCCAAGGAGTCCAAACGCCAGCAAATCAGTAAGAGGAGCCGCGAGAAAGATGAGGAGACTTAAATCGGGCCTGGCAATTACGCTGTACCGAGGTCTTGAGTACAATACAACAGCTTCTAAAATCCCCAGTACCGACCCCGCCAGTATTCCCCCGTAGGTAAAATTTGCACAGATGGATCGGCGCCGGAAAGACCTCTGGTCTTTTCGTTCAACCTCAACATTGGAGTGAGCCCTGTTCAACAGCGTCCGTCACCCTGAGTATCACGGTAGCTTCGTCGCACCGCGGCCGTGCGGAGATGGAATCTCATCATAGGTTTTTCGATTGCAACTTGCGATTCCCCATGGGAATCCTGCCGGAGTCAAGCCATCACGAGAGCTAGCGTGCCCTAGCCAAGGTTGGCAATTAACGAGCGCTCCAACACATTGCTCCTTATTGTACCGTAAGATATACAACACTAATCAAGAAAAAAAGTTGCGGACCGCCGCCGGCCCAAGTGCTGGATATGTTCCTTTGCCCCCATGCGGTGGTGAAAGCCCTTCCGGCTGCCCTTTTGACATCTTGGGGCGCAGCACGTATCTTAGCATGAGGTAGCGCCCCCATGCGTCCTGAAGCACCGGGCCCGAGTCGGGCAGAGCCGAGCTCGAGTCTGGGGCGATGGTCAAGACGAAGTTGGGACAGGCGGCAGGTGGCGCGAAAGAAGCGACTCATCATTTTAAAATAAATTATGAGGGAAGGCGGTGTCGCCCCACCGCAATCCGAGGGCGTTACGCGCCCGCTATTTCTCCCGAGCGCAGCGGGGGGAAAGAGCCTAAATTTTTTTTATGGAATCACCAAATCGCGGGGAGGAAAGATGGATTTCAACTGCTCGAGTCGATGTACACGCGGGGGGTCTCGCTTCTGGGTGTTGGGGGCGGCGGTTATTCTGCTGCTTTTCCCGGCGCGGGCATGGCCGTGGGGATGTGAGGGTCACCAAGCCGTGGCCATGATTGCCGAAAGGCACATGAGTGCGCACGCCCTGGAGATGGCGAACAAGCTCTTGGGGAGCGAACCGGTCGATCCGGCGCTAAGCCGTTATTGCGCCAGCCAGGGGCTCGATTTGATGGCGGATTCCGCGACTTGGGCCGACGACCTGCGAAGTTCGCGGCCGGAGGCCAGTCCGTGGCACTACATTGATATCCCGCGCGGCGCCCGCCACAGCGCCCTCGCGGAATTCTGCCCCGCGTCCACCGGCTGCGTTACCAGCGCGATCGAGCATCAGATCGACTTGCTCCGCCGCGACGGCGCTAACGCCCGGGCGCGGGCGGACGCCCTGCGGTTTATCATCCATTTTGTGGGAGACCTGCACCAGCCGCTGCACTGCGTTTCCAACAACGACATGGGAGGCAATTGCGTACCCGTCGATTTCTTTGGCAACTCCCCGGTGGAGAAGAACCCGCAGTATGAAAACTACGCGCCCAATCTCCATGGCATTTGGGATTCCGCCATCATCCAGCGGATGAAAGGACAGGAACCCGTAGCCCAGTGGGCTGCCTCGCTGGATCGGCAGTTCAGCCCGCAAGCAGGCGGCTGGGAGAAAGCGGGAATCAACGTGGAAGACTGGGCCTGGGAAAGCCACCAGTTGGCCGATTCGGTGGTTTACGCAAAACTGCCGGTGGCGATTCCCGTGGAACAGCCCGAGCCGGTGAAATCGTGCGTCGATGACAACCATGTCTCCACGCGCATGCTAAAACTCCATGAGCAGGTGTCGCAGCAATACGTGAATGCTGTAGCCCCCATCATCAACGAGCAGATTGCCAAGGCAGGAGTCCGGCTGGCGATGGTCCTAAACCAGATTTGGCGGTAAGACTAGGACGGCGCCGGGGGGTCGCGCCTATCCCTCACCTTTTCATCAACTTATCGGCATACTGTTGCCCTACGCATTTTGGGGCAATGCAAGTTATTTGTTTTCTGTGAGTTATCGGCCTAGGTGGGTTTTTGACAGGTTTTGCGGGAGTCAGGGGTCCCTAAATCAATCTATCTCCTTTGTTTTCCTTGACTCATCGGCGTTTTTGTTAAGTCATTCATTTTCAACAACTCATCGGCATCGGACTTTTAGTCGCTTATTTAAGCCTTTATTTTCAGTAACTTATCGGAGTCGACCTTCATTTTAGATGTTTTTGGGAACGCGGGCTTTCTTCCTGGTTTCATGGACAAATTGGCATTCCGCCCCACCGGTTGCAGGATTGGTTCTCCCCTCATAAGCCCAGCGCTCCATACTGCGCTGCCCGCCTTTGCGCTTTCATCCTTCGCCGCTATCTCGTAACTGCGCATGGGTCACTCGTCACTATTCTTGTTGGCCGGACGGCGCTTCTCGCGCCCAGGGGTGAGGGATTTCACGCACAACGCCCTTTTCCACCTAGTAGCCTAGCACTTTGCTGGCCATCGCCAATGGCGTTGCTTACTGATTTCCTGCCGGTAGGAAAAGGCGCTCGGCAGGCTGCACTTGGTTGCGGCGGGGCTTTACAGGTTGCGGAAAAACGCGTTGGGGCTGTCATTATCAACGCCACCCCTTATCCCCTTGTCAGCACCACCCCGGCGCTGGGCGCGCCACCCCTCCTGAATCAGGAGGGGAATTGCCGAAACGCTCCCCTCCTCAGGTGAGGAGGGGTGGCGCGCCCAGCGCCGGGGTGGTTGCCCGCGGCGGGCCCAGAATTTCTCCGGTGACACCTAATCCGGCTCTGCCGTCCGCCAAGGTCCGACTGGGGGCGCCGCCGTCAGGTGGTTGTGTACCAAGGCACATTAACGAGGATAATCCGCTGGCTTCCTTTTCCCAGCAAGAGCGCCCGGAGCCATTCCGCACGCTGGTTGTGCAGGAAGTAGTGGTACCAATGCCGCTCCACCAGCTCGGGAATCAATACGGCAATCTGGCGATCAGGGTTGGTGCGCTCGAGTTCCAGAATGTAGTCCAAAATCGGGCTGAGCACGAAGCGATAAGGCGACGGCAGCACGACCAGGCGCGGCGCTGCCCGGCCCGCTCGTTTTGCGGGTTCCTCCACGTTGCGGTCCCAGGTTTGGCTGAATTTCCCGGCGTCCTTTTGACAATCAATGTGCAGAGCGTGTACCTCGGAAGAAAGATTGAGGGCAAACCGCAGCCCATTCTGGGCGATCTTGTTCCAGGAGAGAATCGGGACCACCACCAGCGGAGCCTGCATGTTGCTCAAATCCAGAGGGCCGGGGTTTCCGACCTCGGCCTCAACCAGCCGATAGTGCCTGCGGATGGCATACATCATTGTCATTATGGCCGGGATGAGCAACACCGTTACCCAGGCTCCTTCTACGAACTTTGCCACCGTCACCACCATGACGGTGGCGGCGGTGGCCACCGATCCCAGTCCATTAACGAAGATGCTGCGTCCCGATCCTTTGCCTCCGATCCGCCTCCAGTGGGCTACCATGCCGGCTTGGGAAAGCGTAAACGCCAGGAATGCGCCCACGGCGTAGAGCGGGATCAGCCGGTCCGTGACTCCGCCAAACAGAATCAGCAGCAAGGCACATAGCACTGCGAGCACCCAGATGCCCTGCGAGTAGACCAAACGCCTGCCGAGAGAGGCGAAGCCGCGGGGAAGATACCCGTCCTCCGCGACGGCGCGGCTGAGTCGGGGAAAGTCCGCAAAGGCGGTGTTGGCCGAAAGCGCCAGCACGAGCAGGATGGAGCCCATGGTGATGTAGTAGAAGACGCCCTGCCCGGCCACCGCGGCGACAAGCATGGAAAGCACGCTCTGGTACCCCGCTTGTCCGGGGTCGGTGGCGCCGATGTGGTAGGCGCGAACCAGGAAGGCGATTCCTCCCAGCAGCACAATGAGAATCGCAATGATCATGGTCAGGGCTCGCTGTGCGGATTGCACCACCGGCTCGCGGAAAGCCTTGACCCCGTTGCTGACGGCCTCGACGCCGGTCATGGCGGTACAGCCGCTGGAAAAAGCCTTAAGCAAAAGCCACGCGCCCACCGCGGCCGTGGGCAGCGGCAACGGCGGTGGGGCGACGACCGGCGAGGGATGACCGCCGGCGGCGAGCGTCTTCACCAGTCCGAGTGCCAAGGTGAAGAGCAAGCTTCCAACAAATACATAGGTTGGAAAAATAAACACCGCGCCCGTCTCGCGGACGCCGCGCAGATTGACGAGGGTGATGAGCAGCAAGATCACGAGACAGATCAGCAGGGTGTGCCGCAGCAGCGACGGAACCGCAGAGACGAGCGCCCCAACGCCCGCCGAGATTCCTACCGCGGCCGTCAGAACGTAGTCGATCATCAGGGCAGCGGCAGCAAGCAGCCCGGGGAATTCTCCCAGGTTCTCCCGCGCCACGGTATAGGAGCCACCACCGCCCGGGTAAGCGGCAATGGTTTGGCGATACGAAAAATAAACGATGGTCAGCAGGATGATGATGCTGGCCGTGATCGGCACAATGTAGGTAATTCCCGCCGTGCCCAGCACGATCAGCAGCGTGAGCCCCGCCTCCGGCCCGTATGCGGCGGAACTGAGGGCGTCCAAGCCGAACACCGAGAGGCCGCCTACCGGCCCCAGTTTCTCTCCCGCTTCGTCTGACGAACGCAGCGGCTTTCCAAAAAGCAGATCGTTTAGTTTCATTGCTCATCCTCTAGGGCCGAAGTCGCAGTGCATGTGGCAGGGAAGAATATCTTGCCACAGAATGCCGAAGGCTTCCCGGGAAACGACCAGGTAAGAGAGGCTGTGTTGCTAACGTGGATTTCTTACGACCGGCTTGGAAGGGTGGGGCTAAAAGGGCTGGGGAAGAACGCCCCACCCCGGACAACCACCCCGGCGCTCAGCGCCGGGGTGGTTGTTCCCTTTAGTTCCGCGGGGTGGTTCTTCCCTTTGGTTCCCCGGCTTTTATTTGGCGTACTGAAGGGCCAGCACAGCGTAAGCCGTGGCCGCATCGCTCATGAAACGGCCGACGTCGGATGATAGGTCTCGCTGCTTGTTCAGCGAGTAAGCCAGCCATCGGCCATCGGTCTTGTCCTGATTCTGCATCAGCCAGGCGAGGCCCCGTTGCAACCGGGGCTGATCGCGCTTCATGCCGGCCTCCTGGAGCGCCAAAGCGACGACTCCGGTGGCATAGCCGTCGCTCTTGGTCTCAAGAGGCGTGCCATCATGCCGCTTCCACCCGCCCACGAACGAGGACAGGCTGAAGCCTCCGTCCGCCTGCTGTTTGCTGAGCGCTTCATCCATGATGGACTTCTGCTGTGCCGGCGTCAGGATGCCGGGCACCTTCGCGGACGCCCAGAGCAGAATCATACGGTCAATCAGGATTTGCGATGCGCTTTCGCGGACAAGATACTCGCGGAGCAACTTCATATTGTCCTGAATCTCCGGGGCAGATTGATAATTACCCGGTGCGTTCCCCACGGCAATCGCCGCCAGCGCGGCTCCGTAATACTGCGAGTCGCCCTCCCACGGCGAATTGTGAAACTGAAGCCACGACCACGCTCCCCGGGCTTCTCCCGCCTTCAGTTGTTCCCCCCACATGTTGTCCAGCGCCAGGCGCGCGTCAGGGCTTAGCTTGCCCGTAGGCGCGTCATAGCTCACCAGAATCACCGCGTTGAGAATGGACTCTGTTCCGCGCGATTCTGCCGTCTTGCCAACGCCTCTCTTCTCATCGGGGTAAGCGGGCTCAACTTCCTTCCACAACCGAACGCGCTTCGTAACGTTGTCCAGGAGTTGGCGCTCGGGGGATGAAGGGGCTTGCTCCGCCAGCGTCGCCCGAAGGGCGGACCGGGCCATGCCGTAGGGCGCAACCGTGTGGCAGGAGACGCAAAACGTTCCGTGATCGCGGGCAGCGACGGGCCAGCCCATCCACCAAACCATTCGCCCATCGAGATAGGAGGCGGCCGCCTTGCTACTCCAGGACGGATAGTTCGTCGTCGAGGTAGGCTCATCCGTAGCGAACATGCTCACACCGAGGCAGACAGCCAGGATGCAGACTGCGATTGTAACTGCTCTCATGAGTTTTTCCTCCGTCTCGGATTGGGAGTTCGATTAAAGCACGTGTAGCACGGACCGGTTTTTTAGGTCCGCGGCTTTTCGTTGGCCGTCGGTGACGAGCTGCGGACCTAAAAAGCAGGTCGCGCTACACTGCTTCGCCCCGCCTGAGCCAGAGCCGAAACGGGTGACTCGATTATAAGGCCATCGTGCGCCGTTCACAATTACCAACTCTATTCCAGGATTCCGTCAATGTCCGATGGGCTAAAAAAGGACCCCGCACCTGCCCTCCTCCGTCGGGCACCCTCTCCCCTGGGAGAGGGATAGAAATCAATATCACAGCCCTCTCCCTTGGGCAGAGGGGGGACCGCAAGGCGGGGGGTGAGGGGGCATAGGCGCTAGAATAAACCACCCGATGATTCGCCGCCTACCTTCCCGCGAAGCGGGACACCATGAGTAGCCGTAGGTGAAACCTGCGGAAACCGAAGGCGAGAAAAAAATGCGGCCCTGAAGGGGCCGACCTTTCCCACGGTCAACCCCGTCGGGGTTGAAGGGGCCATGGGGTTCTGCGAGCCGCAGGTTAAAACCTGCGGCTACCCACGGTTGGCCCCTTCGGGGCC
>JBEKQO010000155.1:0-17132 GCA_049519635.1 Terriglobia bacterium
GCTTCTAACGCCCTGCCTACCTCGCGCTCGTTCCCGTACCGTTCCGCGCAATCGAAGTGTCGAAATCCGGCTTCCAGTGCGTCTCTGGTCGCAGTTATCGTCACGCCTGCATCGGGAATTAAGGTGCCAAAGCCGAGTGCGGGTATATGGCCGGCTCCGTGGTTGAGTGGAATTCTCGTCATCCGCAGATCGGAAGATTCAATCATGGTTACACCTCCGAGCTATTTCGCGTCCGGCATCACCGCCCGGAAACATTAGATGCCGGGTGCCGCAGAGTGGGTGCCAACTCCTGTTTAGCAGAACGCAGAGTATAGGCGCGAACATCGACGCGTAGCTCCTGATTAACTCCTACTCGGAAGTTGGACAGGGGTGGTCAAGTTGCCGATAGACGGCCTAACCGCTGAAGTGTAATTTCCTGACTCCCCCGAAGTCGCCTTCGGGGCCCCGAACCCCGTTTTGCGACAACGACCCGTCGCCGTAGACCATGCAAAGCTTGCTTTGCGGGCGGCCCCCATCGCCGCGGATCACTCACAAAAAACTTCTTGGGTTGACATTTCACCCAAAGTGTGGATACTTGGGTTATATGTCTACCCAAAAGGAAAAAGAACGACTGGAAATCTTGCAAGGCACATTGGATCTCCTGATTCTGCGGACGCTGATTTTCGGCCCGCAGCACGGGCAGGGTATCGGGCGCGCCATTCAGCAAACGACCGAGGACGAACTGCTGGTTGAGCACGGAGCGCTTTATCCCGCGCTTCAGCGCCTGGAAGAGCGGGGTTGGATCGCCGCCGAATGGGGGACCTCCGCGAACAACCGCAAAGCGCGCTTCTACAGGCTCACGCCGGCGGGCCGCAAACAGCTCGTCAAAGAGACGACCAAGTGGCGGCGACTGGCGGCGGCCATCGGGCGGGTTCTGGGGCCCGAGGCTGGGGAGGGATAAGCCCGTGCAGCGCGGACCTGTTTTGTAGGGCCGAACGGCGTTCGGCCCAAGGGCTGCTGGCCCCTACAAGTTCGGTTGCGACTCCGCCGCGCTACGCTTCTAGGAGGGAGGGTTAAGGCGATGTTCTGGCGAGAACGCAAACCGAGTGACTTCCGCGCGGAGATCGAGGCGCACCTTGAACTCGAAACCGAGCAATTAAAAGAGCAGGGATTGAGCGAAGAAGCGGCGCGCATGGCGGCGCGCCGCGCCTTCGGCAACGTCACCCGGGCCGAGGAACGCTTCTTCGAATCGGGTCGCTGGCTCTGGTGGGACCACCTCGTGCAAGACCTCCGCTTCGGCCTACGCACGCTGCGCAGGAATCCTGGCTTTACCGCTGTGGCGGTGTTGACGCTGGCGCTGGGCATCGGTGCGAACACGGCGCTCTTTTCCGTGGTGAACGCGGTGCTGCTCAGTCCGCTGCCCTACTGGCAACCCGACCGGCTCTTCGCGCTCTATGGGCGCGACGCCACCTTCAGTGAAACGTCAATTTCCTATCGCAACTTCCTGGACTGGGTTCGCGAGAACCGCTCGTTTTCCGGCTTGGCTGCTTACCGGGCGGACGAATTCAATCTGACCGGGATAGGCGAGGCCGAACGCGTGCCGGCGGAGATGGTCTCCGCCAGCTTTTTCCCCATGCTCGGCGTAAAGCCGGTCATTGGCCGCGCATTTCTTCCGCAAGAGGACCAGGTGGGCGTCGCACCGGTAGTTCTGATCAGCAGCGGTTTGTGGAAGCGTAAGTTCGGTGCTTCACCGGCGGCGCTGGGAAAGTCGCTCACTCTCAGTGGCATCGCGTATACCCTAGTCGGAGTCATTCCCGCCGACTTCCATTATGCCGGCCCCGGCTTCGATGCGAGCGGCGTGTACATGCCAATCGGTCAGTGGAACGACCCAAACTTTCGCGATCGCAACACGGTTATGGGCATGGGCGTGGTCGGGAGACTCAAGCCCGGTGTCTCGCTCGCGCAAGCGAAGGCCGACATGGATGCGCTCGGGTGGCATCTCGCTGCAGAGTATCCCGAGTCCAACAAAGGCACCGGCATCGCGCTAATCCCGCTCAAACAAGCCGTGGTGGGCGACATCCAACCGATTCTGCTGGTGCTGCTGGGTGCGGTGGGTTTTGTTCTCCTCATCGCCTGCGTCAACGTGGCGAACCTGTTGCTGGCGCGCTCGACAGGTCGAACGCGTGAATTCGCGATCCGCTCGGCGCTAGGGGCCACCCGCAGCCGCGTTATCCGACAGCTTCTGACCGAAAGCATTCTGCTCGCCCTGTCTGGCGGGGGATTGGGTTTGCTCCTTGCCTCTTGGGGGCTGAAGGGGGCACTGGCGGTGCTGCCCGAGGCATTGCCCCGCGTCGAGGAAGTCCATCTCGACGGGCGCGTGCTGTTGTTTATGCTCGCCGCTTCTGTGCTGGCGGGCATCTTGTTCGGCTTGGCCCCGGCGCTCAAGAATTCGCAATGCGATCTTCAGGATACGCTCAAGGAGGGAGGGCGCGGGGCGAGCGGCCCCCGGCATCGCGTCCAGAGGGTTTTTGTGGTCGTGGAAATGGCGCTGGCGGTTGTCCTGCTGGCGGGCGCCGGACTGATGATTCGCAGTCTTACCAAACTCTGGAGCGTCAATCCGGGATTCGATCCCCACAACGTGCTGACCTTCGACTTATCGTTTCCCGCCGCGAGCGGCTCCCCGGCTGCCACTCGGGCCACGTGGCGCCAGATTCACGACGGCCTCGATACCGTGCCCGGCATCAGGGCTTCCTCCCTTTCCGCAGGCACTGTTCCCTTGCAGAGCAATCCCGAGGTGCCCTTCTGGCTGGAAGGCCAACCGAAGCCCTCGAGCCAAGCGGCGATGAAGATGGCGCTCTTTTACCTCATCCAGCCGGAGTATTTGCAAGTCATGAGGGTTCCCCTCAAGCGCGGCCGCTTCCTCTCGCCGCAAGATAGCGAGCATTCACCGTTCGTAGTCGTCATTGACGATAAGTTTGCCAGGTTGGCCTTCGGCAGCCAAGATCCGATCGGCAGGCACGTCAACTTCGGCATCCTGAACATCACGGCGGAAATCGTCGGAGTGGTTGGGCATGTGAAACAGTGGGGCCTCGACACCGATTCCACAGGGCCCATCCAGGCGCAGTGCTACCTGCCACTCTCCCAGCTTCCGGACAAGGTGATGTCGCTGGCGGCCACGGGCATTGGGGTTGCGGTCCGGACGGCAGGGTCGCCGCTCGCCCTGCTCAGCTCGATCCGCCGCGCCTTGGGGCAGGTCGACAGCCAGATGGTGCTATGCGACGCCGAGACCATGGAGGGAATCATTTCCGACTCCCTTGCCATGCGGCGCTTCTCCATGATTCTCCTCGGCATTTTTGCTGTGCTTGCCCTGGTCATGTCCTGCGTCGGAATTTACGGCGTGATCTCCTATCTTGCCAGCCAGCGGACCCATGAAATCGGCATCCGCATGGCGCTTGGGGCTGAACGGCGGGATGTCCTGAGGATGGTTCTGAGCGAAGGGGTGAAGATGACGCTCGTGGGCGTTGCCATCGGCCTGGTGGCCGCCTTCGCACTAACCCGCCTGATGGCGAGTATGCTCTTCGGCATCACCGCCCATGATCCGCTCAGCTTCGCCGGGGTTGCCGGCCTGTTGATCCTGGTTGCGCTGGCAGCTTGCTACATACCGGCTCGACGCGCAACCAAAGTCGATCCCATGGTGGCGCTGAGGTGGGAGTAAGGTAGTGGATGCGGAAGGCTGGGAGAATCCTTGCCACCCTCTGGGGAGCAGTCGCAATGGGCCGGATAACTCCCTCGTGCTAGAAGTGCAATCCCTGACTCCCACGAAGTCCGCATCGAGGCCTGGAACCCCGTTTCTCGGGGTCTGAACCTGATGGGCATATATCCGGTCAGGCGACGGCCAACTGGTTGCTTGCTGCGGACAATTGCAACAATACAGGCGACAGTTCGGGAGTTGTGCAATTCGGTCGGGAAACCCGCGTCAGTAAGTGATCGAGCTTGGTCGTGGCAAATGTTCTAACCGGCTATCAAGGGATGCAATCGAAGAAAGTGCTTTCCGGGAAGCCGACGTTCATTCCGGATCCGATGGTCTCCTCACGCGGCGGTTTGAATTGGTGGTGAACCCTGCGCATTGCCCGTTCGGGCGATCCCACGGTAAGTTCAATCGGCGGCGGGAAGCGACCGTACGACTGCCGGTGGAACAAGCGCCTCAAAGCGGCGCCAAGTTTCCACATTGGTAACGGCCAGAGGCACGCACCAGCCGTCGACGGAGACCGCCAGTTTGCGCTCGATAGCCCATTCGGCGAGCGGCTGGCGGTCGAGCGGGCCGCCGATCAACGCGGTGCGCGCCTCATCTTCATTGAGGAACTGGAACAAATCCGTGCCTTCCAGGCCGCGCGTGTCCATCAGCGTGTAATAACCATCGTCGCCGGGGGTGAGATTCAGAGCTGGGGCCGAGGCGCCCGCCTTCCAGGAATCGCGCCATTGGCGATAGGCGTGTCGGAGGGGATCGTAGAGCTGAGGATCGGAAGAGTGAGCGCAGGTGTATTCTGCCTTGAAGTGGTACGCGAGGTTGCGCAGGTCGGCGGAGGGCGGAAAGGCCCACGCGTAGCCCCGTTCCGGTTCCAGGCAAGAGATCCCGTACGCAGCCGGATGGTTGAAATAAGGGCTAAAGCGATCAATGCTCACCGGGTAAACGCCGGTCGGGGGAGACAAATGGTGGATCAGCGGGAGGAGCGCCAGGGTGGCCTCGTAATCCTCCCGCTGGTCACCGGGAAAGTCACACAGGAGGTTCCAGACCAGGGCCAAACCCGTGGCGCGCGCGTAACGCAGCAGCGCTAGGTTCTGCCGCGCCAGCACACCCTTCTTCATGCGGCGCAATAAGGAAGACGACAGTGCCTCGATCCCCGGTTGGATGCGGTCCACGCCGGCGTCCCGCAAAAGCTGGACCTGTTCAAGATTCAGGTTGGATTTGGTTTCATAGAAGATCCGGACGGGCGGCAGCTCTTCGGCCAGACGCGGCAGCACCGTGCGGAAATATGAATGCGGAAGGATGTTATCGATCATGAAAAGAAGCCGCGTGGGGTAGCGGAGAAGAAGCCGCCGGACCCCGGCGATCATCCGATCAGGTGACTTCTGGCGGAAGGCCATGGTCTCGCCATTCAGGCCGCAGAAGGTGCAGTGCTGGCGGGCGCCCCACCAGCAACCGCGGCTGCTCTCGTAGGGTAGCCAGACTTCCTTATCCTCCTTATTTTCGCGCCAGGAGGGCAGCGCATTGTCGAGCTGCGCGAAATAGTCGTCGAAGGAGGGCTCGGGCAGGGAATCCATATCGAAGCAGGCTTCGCCGCACACGATGCGATCGGGCGGCAAGGGTTCGCCCGCCGCGGCTCGGCGCAGAAAATCCGGAAAGATGGATTCGCATTCACCGGAGAAGATGTAATCAATGGGCGCGCCCAGCGAGGCGATTCCCCGTGCCATTTCGCCCTCGCAGTTGGCGCCGCCCAGCACGGTGATTGCCGCGGGCCGCGCCCGTTTTACCTGAGCCAGGAGAGCCGCCGACGCAGCCGTCTGGTGAAAGGTGGTGGTGGCGCCGACCACCGGGAAGCGGAGTGCCGCAAGACGCTCACCGAGGGCAGCGCAGAAGGGACTGGCCTCGCGCTCCAGGGCCGCAAGCTGTTCAAAGGTCACTTCAGAATCCTGGGGATGGTCCCGACTGGTAATCTGCTCCCGCAGTTTTTCGGTTTGAAGTCCCAAGGGCGGCAGGCCGAACGCGGCGGCCGCGAAGATGCGCTCACCCCACATCCAAGCGTGCTTGCCGTAGCAAATCGCGCTGTAGAGATCCTCTCCGCTCAGGGTGGCGAACAGGAGGTTTGCGAAAAGGATTCGCACGCGCAAACCGGTCTTTTCGGCGGCCGCCTGAAGAAGATGCACGCCCAGCGAGGGGCGGTAGAGATCCGCAAAGGGCGGAACAATGAGCACGGCATCCGCTTCCGTACCCAGCAGGTCAAAAGCGCGATCGCACGCGGCATGGAAGTCGTCCATGGAACCTTTGCCTGACGTAAGGGCAGATCTCGTGCTTGCCCATCCAAGGGCGTCCCCGAGAAGCGCCCAAACGGGTCGTCGTAATGCCCCGTACCATCCGGTACGGACACTGCCATCCTGCGCCACGCAGCCAACCCTGACTGCCCGACGTTTTGCCTATGAACGCCCAGGCCGAGCCGAGCACGGCAAGGGGCTCCGTTCATTCACCGTCTCTATAGCTTTTCGCTTTTGAAGGTCTCTCCGCCGGCAACATTTTCGAGGTCTTTTTCGGTCAATTGTCCCGTCGCCGCAAGATCGATGTTCAGCTCGGTGATGCTCCTGCCGGTCGCGCTCTTGATCTGATTCTGCTGGTCGTCGGTCAGCTTGATCGTCAGTTTGTTTCCTGCCATGATGTTGTCTCCTTGGCCCGGGTTGGGCTAGTTTTCTCAACGCTATTTCGAATGTTGCGTTTCGTGTCTTAACCTGTGAATCTTGAATCAGGCTCACTGTCACATTGATGTCATGCCGACGTTGCCCCTGCCTTCCGAAATCGAGACTTTGACCTGGCATCTTTAAGGACATTAATGGTGCCGCGGCATTGCGGCGATCCACATCGGCAGGGGACTTTTTGGGCCTTGGGGGAAAAGTGATAATCGAGCGTGAGTTCCTCACCCACGGCGATGGGTCGCACGCTCTGACAGAGAACACGTCCCCCGCGGTCTCGCCAGCGCAGGTTGGGACTGCAACTGTGGTTAATAAACTGCCCGCCAACGCCGCCGATCGCCCCGTCAATGCGCCAGAATTCGTCGAGTTTGAAGGCGTAGGTCTCCGCCGCGTCCTTCGTCCTCCGGTACGCTTCCACAGGATTGACAAGTTCCCCTGAGTACTCGATCACATTGCGCCGCGCCGGAATTGGCTCCGCGGCGAAGACACCCCAACGGTGAATGCGAGATTTGCCAATCTTCAGGCGAAATTTGGCCTGCTGCGCGTCGATGAGCGGGCGCTGCTTCCGCCGAGCCGCCCGGTAGGATTCGGGGTCGGGGTGCTTCAGCAGCCAGAATTTCTTTCCGCCTGCGGAATACAGCCAGCCCGAACCTGTATCGACGGGCTCGATACCCAGCTTGGCGACGTTCTTCCCCGAGGCTTCGCGAATCAGCGCGCGCTGGGCAGGGGTCAGAGTGATGACAACTGGAGACTGCGCCATGGTGAGCCCTTCGACGTATGGGAAAGGAATGCATCAGCTCAAATAGTCGTAATCGTTTTATATCCCGGGGCCACTTGGCCGAGATCTTTCTCGCTCAGGAGCGCGGCGTAGAAGGTGCGCTCCTTGTGAACCTGGGCGATGCCCAGATGCACAACTTGCGCAGACAGCAGGACAAGCTATTGCCGATCTCACGCAGCGGCCCGTTTCACGCTCTTGCCCGTTGCGTCCCTGATCGGCGTCTGTTAGTCGTTGGCCAATTTGATTACCAGCTTGTTCCCAGCCCCGGAGTGGCCTCCTCACGTGCCGCAGCGGAAAATGAGGAAGCACAACTAACGGCACTGTGACATACCACCGCAGCGCAAATCAAGAAAATAAGGAGGAACACCCATGGCACAAGAGAAAAAAGGCACCTCGACCAGGCGACGATAATGCCAGACGTCGGCAAGAAGGACGAACTCTCTGAGAAGGATCTCGAAAAAGCCGCCGGCGGGCAGCCCAAGACCCCCCAAAAGTTCTAAGGTCAATCAAGACCGCCACTGCCGTACCTGCAAACTTGAAGCTTTACGCCGTGGGACACATCGACAATGGATGATGCCCAAAAAATGATTCGTGGTGGGGCCGGATCTCTTTGGCAATCACTCCGTTGCCCCTACTCCAGGTGCGATCGAAGCGGCGGATTATGCTGGCCTGGCGCTTGATGGCGCCGCTCGCAGGTCAACCCGATAACCTTTGGCAGTGTCACTCAGGTCGAAATCCGCCGCTTCCTCAGGACGGAGGGGCCACATGCTTTGTATCCCGATTTGCCGGATGCTCTCTGCCAGCAACTCCAGCTTGGGCACGCCGTCAACGCCGACCTCGACACATGCCCACGGCGCCGCAGTGCGTACGCCGTCCGCGATCCGCGGACCTTGACCCAACGCGAAGACGTAATAGCGCAGCGGGTTGGCATTGCTGGGAGGCCAGACACAGGGCAGCGGTGACGTCACCTGATAGAGCCAATACGTCTCAGAGGGTTTCAGTGGTGGTTTGGGCGGTTGGAGTTGTTTGGGGGGTGGGGACACCCTGTCGCCACCCCGCCCTACGGCCCCCTCCGGTGAGCAAGGGAGAGAGTAGTCGATGCGAGTTGGGTCACGCTTGCGCGATTCAGCATCGAGCAGTGATTTGAACTGATCGGTCATCTACTTCCCCCTCAAATTGATCTCCCACGGTGATGGCGCATAATTCTGTCCGTCGGAAGCCCTGATGCGGCTTTTTATCCTGTGGGGGGTAACGAGCTTATTGAAGTCATATCATCTTTAGACAATTCGAATAAGAAACCTGACTCCGCCTGGAGGACGGGGTGCCAGAAACGATCCACTTGGTCGAATTGGCCTATTTGTAGAAGTCCTACTCCCTGACTCCCCCGTTTCGGGGCCCTGAACCCCGTATCTCGGGAGTTTGAATGCGCAAGGCACTTCGACGATTTGGCGACATAACCGGCCAAGTGGATTCGTAAACGCTACGCCGTTAGTCGTGGGTCAGTCACCGGTGGCTTTCTGGTCGGGTGGGGAAGACTGCGCCTGGTGGGTCTCAAACCTCTGGCAGCCCGTTTCATTTTCTCCATCCCCGGTTTTGGACTCACTTCGAAGGATGCAATCGTGAGGTTAACTGTTCCAGCTCGCGACGCACCGCATCATACTTTGCGGGCGTCGGTGTGGCGTCATCCCCCTCGACGTCGTTGGCTAACTCACTCAACCTGCCGTTCAGTTCGGCAAACTTGTCGGCGGCGGCGGCGCCATGCTGTTTCGCCGCCTGGTAGGCCTCGAAACTTTCGCGCATTCCGGCCATGAGTTTCTGCTCCAGCGACAATTGGGCGGCGAAAGCAGACGCGGGCGTGGTCTCGCGCGGGTCGCGCCCGACCGCGAGGCGCTGGGTATAGGTCTGGCCCGCCACGGTCAGCTTGACGACGTATTGGCCAGGAACGACGAGCGGTCCTTCCGGGCCGGCCGGAGTCTCGTGCGGGATTGAGGACATGGGATAGGAGTGTTCCACCGACGGCGGCGGCGAATAGCGGAGATCCCAGATGAAGCGGTTCATTCCGACATGGGTGGACAAGGGTTGCGGATTCGCCATCCAGTAGTCTGCAATTGTCGGCCACTTCTCCGGTCTTCTGACGTCTTCCGGAATCGGCGCACTGCTGAACTGGCGCACCAAATTCCCCTTGGCGTCAAAAATCGCCAGCTCGATCGGCTGGGACGGCACAGCCCGCAAGGTGTAGTCCAGGATGGCGCCTACAGGTGGATTGGTTCCGGCGGGAATTTCAGGCGGCAAGGGGGTGTCGGAGTTGGTGTCTCTGCGCACTCGAACCGCTTCCGCCGGCTGGAACAAGTGAGCGGGGGCGGCGGCGACCTGGGCACTCAATTGACGAAGCGGGCTCAGGTCGTCCAAAATCCAGAACGCCCGGCCAAACGTCGCCGCCACCAAGTCGCCATCGCGGATCGCCAAATCGCGCACAGAAGCGGTGGGCAGATTGAGTTGCAGCGACTGCCACTCCTCGCCGTCGTTGAAAGACACAAAGACGCCATTTTCCGTGCCGGCGTAAAGCAGTCCCTGCTGTTTCGGGTCGGCTCGAACCACCCAAACAAAGCTGCCGTCCGGAATGCCGGCAGTGATCGAGGTCCAAGTGCGCCCGTAGTCATCAGTGCGGTAGATGTAAGGGTGAAAATCACCCCACACCTGCCGGTCCATCACAACATAAGCCGCCGCAGCGTTGAAGGGCGAGGGTTCAATCATGCTGATGGTATCCAAAGGCTTCATCGCCGGGATCGCCGCTGGTTGCCAATTCTTGCCGCCGTCGCGCGTAACCTGCACGAGACCATCGTCGGTGCCCACCCAGATCAGGCCGACACCGAGCGGTGAGGGACCTATCGCCGAGATTGCAGCCCAATCGCGGGTGGTTTTGCCGTCTGGGAGGGGGCGCACCGGGAGATCGGGCCGAACCGTAAGGTCGGGACTGATGCGCCGCCAATCGAGCCCGCCATCTGAGGTTTCGAGGAGAAATTGCGCGCCGTCATACAAGATGTTGCCGTTTTCGGGCGAGAATACGAACGGGGGCTGTACCGAACCCCACCACGGGCCCAGTAAGTAACGGTACGGCCCCCCGCTACCGATGTAGGGCGACACGTCGAGGGTTAGCCAGGTGTCTCGTTCCCTGCGGTGGATTGCCGGGCCATCGTCGCTCGAAAATATCCACTGCGGATGCGCCGGATCCGGTTCAACATATCCGTATTCGTAGGCGCCCATCGAGGGCCTCCAGTCCAGGAAACTGATGTCACCGAATGCTCCCCGGCTGCTCACTTCAACCGAGCCGTTGTCCTGTTGTGGGCCGTAAACATGGAAGGGAAACTGATTATCAGTTGCTAGATGGTACATCTGCCCGGTCGGCTGGTTGTACCATGTGCTCCAGGTCTGGCCCGCATTCAGGCTTACGCTCGCCCCCTGGTCAGCGCCCAGGATCATTTCGCTGCTGAGACAGCCCTTGCCGCTGCCCATGGGCAGGCAGGGGCTTTTGGGGTTTATCCAGAAGTTGTGGTAATCATCGCCGCCCGGCGACCCTTTTAAAACCTCGAACGTTCTTCCGCCATCAATCGAGCGATAAAATGACGTGTGAACCGCATAGACAACATCGCGATTTTGGGGATCCATCCAGACATTGTCGAAATAGCCGGAGCGCCCTCCGGGCTCTAACCGTGGATCTTGCGTGATGCTCTGCCAATTTGCTCCGCCATCATCGGAGCGAAAGAACCCGCCTTGAAGTTGGTCAATGTGTCCCTGGGCCCTGGCAATAATTGCGAAAACGCGCCCGTCATCAGCCGCCAACCCAATGCGCCCCATTGGCCAGGTAGGAAGTCCGTGGCCGGATAAAGCTTGCCAGGTTCGTCCTTCGTCAGTGGACTTGTAGATGGCCCCGCCGGCTTGGTCACTATCGGGCGGCGCAGGCGGAAGAGCAGCTTGATGGTGCCAGAGAGCCGCATACACCACCCCAGGGAGAGCGGCATCGTACGCCAATGCTATGGCGCCCGTCGTGTCATCCTGGTAAAGAGTCCTGGTCCAGGTTTGGCCGCCGTCGCGAGTCAAATAGACGCCGCGATGAGGATCGGGCGCATAGGCGTTCCCGAGCGCCGCCACAAGCGCCACATCGGGGTTGTTCGGGTCCACAAGTATCGCCCCGATGTGCGCGGTCTCGGAAAGGCCAATATGGCGCCAGGTGCATCCGCCATCATCCGAGCGCCAGACTCCATCTCCCAGGTTTGCTGCCCCCCAGGAGGTGCTGGCGATGCCAAAATCGCCGGTACCGACATAAATGATTTTGTCATTTGACGGGGCGACTGCGAGCGCACCGATCGAGGCCACAGGAATCTGGTCGGAGATCGGCTGCCAGACGACCCCGGCGTCCGTGGTTTTCCAAACGCCACCCCCGGGACTCGCCATGTAGTAGACACCAGGCTGCCCGGTCACCCCGGCCACCGCGGAAACGCGACCCGCGCGAAAGGGACCTATCAGCCGCCATTGCATGCCGGCGTACAAAGTGGGGTCGAACTGGCTCGCTTTTAGCGAAGCGATGGCAACCAGGACGACGATGAAAACAGTGATTAGGGTTTTAGCGAAGTTGGATTCTATTTTGGACATTTTGTCATCCGTTATGTGCTGAGTCCGCCTCGGACGTCAGAAAGTAGCAAAAATCCTGTTAATTGCTTTTGCCAGATCGCGGGCCTGCCACGGCTCGGTCCTATCATCTTTCGAGCCGTTCATGAAAAGCCCAGCCGGTTTGATGCCTTGAGCGTGTTCAAGAATGGGCTGCCCCTCGGCCTGAGCTTCAGGTTAGCACGTTGGAATCGGGCGGCAAAGTCAAAGGATTCCCATAGTAAGGTCCGTGGTGATCGTCGGTGCAAAACTCTTTTGTAGAAATCACGGGCCAGAGCGAGTCACACCTTGCTGGGGTTCGTGGCAGGTACTACTTAAAAAATTGAAGCGCGGAAATCCATTTCGGCCTGTTCGAGCGCCATCCCGTGTTTGGCGGCGTGGCGCCCTTGGGGTTGCGTTCGCACTCCCTGTGCCCCCGAAGCACAGCCGGCGCCGGCGCACACAGGACGAGATTTACATCACCGTCCGCGGGCAAGGATCGCTCATTCATGACGGCAAGCGGGACGGCACTGTTGGCGCCGATCCCGAGCCCCACGGTCAGGATGGAGTTTTGCGGTCCTGCGATCAGGGCACTGATCCTCATCATCGTGGTTTTTTTCGGTGATCCTCAGCAGCACACCGGCCTCATGCGCGTCACCACAAAACCGCGCCCTTATCGCAGGCTACAGGCTGACTCCTGTATTGTTGGCCACTCGGAGACCTTCGCATTCTTGGGTTTCACCCACTTCTGCGGGCAGCTCACCCCCGCAGCCTTCATCGTCTGGCGGATTACGGCGAAGAAGCGAATGGTGGCGAAGCTCAAGGCCCTTAAGGCCGAGCTTTCAACGCCGGAAGCATCATCGTACGACCGTAGGAAATGACCCTATGGCGTTTGCCCTTGTCAGCATATTTTGACTAATTAAGGCGTAGAAAATGTGGACTTGCTTCAACGAACTCGTCTAAAAGGTCAGTCGGACGCCGACTTGAGCGGCGAAGGGAATGCCGACAGTCGTACCCGGCCCGAAAAAATCTCCTAGCGCACCGGACGGAGCGAGTAATTGCTTCGGATTGGTGATGGGAATGGTCACAGCGCAGGTCGGGTTTTCGCAAAACGCTGTGGCATTGAAGAGGTTGTTCACGGGTTTGGGTAGAGCCGCGATGTTGGTCACGTAATTGGCGCCCGGATTGTTGCGGTTGAACAGATTGAAGAATTCGATGAAGGGCATGACGGTCCAGCCCTCGCGAACCGTGAGGGGCCGGCTGACGCGCATATCGACCTGCATGTATGGAGTTCCGCGAAACTGGTCAAGAGTCGTCTGCACTCCATTCACTACAGCGCGATCATCCAGCGGGTCTCCCAAGCCGTCCACGTCCACGGGGGTGGTCAGAGTGATCGGACGCGCGCTTTCCATCTGGGAGAGCATCGAGGTTTCAAGTCCGCCCGGAAGGTGGAAGATCCCGGCGACCACCAAGCGATGCGTAACGTCTTCGCCGGACGGACCGAAATCGCCCCGGCCGAAAGCGTGCAGCGGGTCACACACGCCGTCCACGTAATCAAAGAGTTCACCGAGTACGCAGCCCCAGGTTTTCGCTTTGGAAAGCGTGTAGTTTGCCACCAAATTGAACCGTCTCGCCACATTTCCTTGCAGGTGCACCATCATGCCGTCGTAGCGTGAGCGGTTATCGGACCGGAACACGGCGAGGTTGGGGACGTTGTTCATTTGGTCGGTTAAATCCGTGGTTGGGAATAGAGGAGAGAAGAGTGTGTATCCCGCTTCGTACTGATAGCGAGCATACGAGTGGACTCCCTGTTCGTGGACCCAGTCGGCGGCGAGGTTCCATCTCGAATTGAAGGCGTGCTGGATGCCGGCGCTGGTATGGAGAGCATAGGGAGTCTTGTAGTGAGGATCGATGATGGCCCCGGTGCCTCCGGCGGCCGCGCCGCGAATGCATCCCGGATCGCCCAGGCTGCCACACGTGGCCGGAGCTTCGTTAACGGCTTGGAATGCCGTCACCCAGCCGTTCTGAGCCAAGTCGTTATAGTACTTGCCAATTCCGGCGCGAATAACGGTGGTCCCTTTTTCCCCCAAAGAGTAGGCAATCCCGAGCCGCGGCGCGACCGCCCCACGGTAGTCGCGGGGCGCACCCTGACTGAGGGAAATATCCAAAGCCTGAAGCGTCAATAAGGCCGGGTTCCGTGACTGTGAACGGCCCGAGGCATCCAAAAGGCCAAACGTCGTGTCATACCGCATTCCATAATTCACAAAGAGATGCGAGGCCACATGCCAGGAATCTTCGGCGTAAACCCCCAATCGTTGGAGGTTCTGCGAAAAACTGCCATTAGTGGCAGGCGTGTTTTGGCAAGTCGTGCCCGGAGTGGCCATGGCCCCACAGGAAAGGTCCACGGAGAACTGTTGCGGATCGCCGAGATAAACCGTGGGATTCAGGGGGAAGACAGTGAGGTTCTCCGGCGTTCCGGACAGCGCGCCGCTCATTACCGGTTCATGGATCAGGTCGACCCCGAAGCGCGGTGCGTGACGGCCGGAAACGTGGCTGACATCGTACCGGAACTGGTATTTTTCCTGATTGCGCAGGACGGGGAATGCCGTAATCGGCGTAACGAATTGGTTGTCGCCGAAAGTCTCGAATCCGGAAATGCTGCTGGACGTGGAGCTGAAGGGAAAGGCCAACGAAAAGCCGAGGTTGGAGTTGCGTGCTTCGGTGTGGTTTAGGTAGCCCGCTCCCAGGGTGAGTGATCCAAGCCAAGTTGCGCCAAAGGTGAATTGGTTTCCCAGCGCGAAACTCCAATAGTGGGAGACCGACGTGGCACCAGTTGAAGGCAATGTGGCCTGCTGGACTAGATCATTCCTGGTACGGTAGTTGTCAGTTGCCGCCCGCAGAAACCACTGCGATCCTGTGGATTGTGTCCAGCCGAACCTGGTCGTTCCCAAATAGTCCCGAAAGGGGACGGGCACATTCGGAGGCACCGTGATCGAGCTCACTCCGGGAATCAATCCTTGTGCCGTCAGCGTGGCCAGCGCGTCAAATTGCGTCGCACTCCCCGGGCTGTAGGCGATGCTCGCGTCTTCGTGAACGACTTCGAGGGACGAAAAAAGCCAAGCCTTTCCTTTCTGAATCGGCCCGCCAAGTGTGCCGATGTAGTTCTGCCGGGAGAATGGCTGCTTCGGGTCGGGCGGGGGATTGTCGATGGGGAAGCGCGCATTCAGGCTTGCGGCCCGTTCATACAGCGCGCCGCCTCCGTGCCACCCATCGGTTCCGCGCTTGGTGACGATGACCACTGAACCTGCCGTGGTGCGTCCGGTATCCGCATCCTCTTGCGAGGTACGCACAGCAAATTCCTGGATGGTGTCGGGCGAGAAATTTTGCAAGAACCCGCCAATGTAATCGTCGGAATTATCGATGCCATCCACCGAGAGTTGAACGTTCAGGCCGGAGCTCCCGCCGAACGAGACGGCCGTAATGCGCGCCTTGGTAGGATCAGATGGTTCCACCGGTTCGGTTCCGGGAATGAGGTAGGCAACATTGGCAAAGCTTCGATGCGCCAGGGGGACGGTCTGCAGGTCCTGCGTTGTCAGTGCACCTTCATGGACGGCGGTGGTCGCGTCGATGGGCCGCGTCGCGATGGAGGAGGTCGGCGATTGCACCTTGAGCGTCTGACGCATCGTCGGCAACCCGAGCGTTACCAACACTTCGCGCACGGAGTTGACAACGACCGTCACTTCCGAATGAGCTTCTACAAAACCCTGAGCGCTCACGACGAGGTGATAGGCGCCTGGGGGCAGGTAGTCGATCCGAAACTCTCCGCGCGGGTTGCTGACCGCTTCGCGCCGCAATCCCGATCCTTCCTGCTCAGCCATAATTCTGGCCGAAGGGATACGCCCTCCTCCAGAGTCTTCAACCGTGCCAGCTAAGCCCCCTTCCGGGCTTTGCCCAGACGCTGCGCAAGCCAGCAAAGCGACGGTCAATACCAGGAGAATCGGTCTTCGAAACAGCCGGGCATGACAGGTCAGCATTGGGAAAACATGCCTCATGCGTTTGTTTCCTTGGATGTACTGGATTTCTTGCGTTCACAAGGGCTGCTAACCGCTATCTCCATTCTGCCTTTCGGTTGACCGAAAGTCCACACACATCTTATCGCTCAGTAAGAGATAGAGGCGACATTATACCCGAAAGAACGTTGATGCATTTTCTGCTCGAAGCCCGCTTAAAGGGCTACGTCATCGGCCTGCCCTCGTAGGCAGGCTTATGCGCTGCAGCGCTGGTAGCTGCCAACCACAAGCAGACACCTCCAGCGTTTTCATGGGTGTTTGGCGGGGGAGGCGTTCACCACTCGTGCGGGCCACTTCCTCTGGTGTCTCCCTTGATTCCATCGGTCACACTCCTTTTCAAGCACCCCTTCTTCCCGCGGGCACGGCGAGATGAGGACTACCCATGCGCGCTGGCGGCACGCCGGGCTTCTGCTTTGTCGCCTCCGCGACACCCTCCGGGTTTGCGGTCCCCCCAAGAAACAAAACGGAGAACGAAGTTTGTGACTTGAACGAACCAATGGCCGTTTTTGAAGCATCGTTTGGCCGCTGAAGAACCAGAAGTCCTTTGAATCCAATGCAAGAAAAAAACTCGCTCAATGGGTTTGAACCATCGTTTGGCCGAAAGTACCGAACTGGGGAATTCTCATTGCAGCTCTCGCGAGACGGTCGGACGTAACCCACACAAAAGCAAAGCCTTCCTTTGCCGTTTCCTGCACTTTCGAAATCTGCACTTTCGGCCAAACGATGCTTCAAAACCGAAAGCCAGTGGTGAACTGCACATCTAAAGGACTTACAAGCAACGGGTGGCCAAACGATGCTTCAAAAACGGCCAAAACGATGTTTCAAGTCACAAAGTTTCTTGGCTCCCCCGCAAAAAGCAGCCATTGGCCTGGCGAGCAGGCCCCACTCGCTTTGAGTGCCCCGCGAGAAAAGGGGCAGAAAGGGAGAAAAAACCGTGACCGAGGAAATCAAAACTAGGCAGACAGCAGAGGAAACGACAAGCGCGGTCAAATCCGGTCAGCGGGCCGACACAGGCAGCGCGCGCTATGGCAATCCACTTGGTCGTAATACGCCCTTGTCCTTCGCCAAAACCACATCAGCCTGAAAACAATTGACAATTTCAAGTGTCGGCCCCCAGGCTAAATGCCATGTTCGCGTTGCTTGGTTCGCTGCTTCGTCTTTTCATTTCGCCCGCTTACCTCCGCGATATCGCTTAGGAGAAC
>JBEKQO010000156.1:0-17125 GCA_049519635.1 Terriglobia bacterium
CCAGCAACAACTAGAACAAAAGGCAAATACCAGGAGAGACCAAGAACAAGAAAACTAAGACTCAAAAAGGGGACACTTCTATCCGGGTAAGCATGGGGACATTTCTAATTGGGCTTGACACCGAGCGCAGGTTTTTATTGACAAGCGGGGGTAATCATAATAAGAGACAAGCGAAGGTAATTCTAAATCTCGAAGAGAAACAGGACAACATAGGCCAACATGCTTAACGAAGAGCGCCGGCGTAAAATACTGGCAATTATCAACGAGGAAGGCCGTGGATTGGTCAAGGACCTTGCGTCAAGGCTAGACACCTCGCAGGTGACAGTGCGCAAGGATCTCGATAAACTTCACGGCGAAGGCGTGATTCAACGCTCCCACGGCGGAGCTTTACCCGTGCGGACGGGCGCCTTGCTCGACCCCAGTTTGCAGGAAAAAGAGAAGCAGCACCGCAAGGAGAAGCAGCGGATCGGTGATGCCGCGGCGGCCCTGGTCAAAGAGGGCGACTGCGTGGTTCTGGACTCCGGAACCACCACTACGGTGGTCGCCAGGGCTTTGCGAAATCGCCGCCGCCTAACGGTGATTACCAACGCCGTGAACATCGCCGCCGAACTTGCCGGCACTCCCATTGAGGTAATCCTGACGGGCGGAATTCTGCGCGAGAACTCCTTCTCGCTGGTGGGACCCCTCGCCGAGGAGACCCTGGGCAGACTGAGTGCCGATATTTTTTTCCTCGCGGTAGATGGGTTTGACGTTCACTACGGCCCCACCACACCCAACCTCCTGGAAGCCAAGGTGAATCGTGAGATGAGCAAGATTTCGCGGCGGACAGTGTGTGTGTGCGATTCCAGCAAATTCGGGCGCCGCAGCCTTTCCCAAATCATCACGATCTCCTCCATTCACCAAGTCATCACAGACAATAGAATTACCGCGGCAGACCTCAACGAGCTCACGGAGGCGGGGATTAAAGTCACCGTAGTTTAGCCGCTCCGGGGCGGCAGGATTTAGCGCGAGCGTTTCCCTCGCGGCTTCTCCCCATGCCAGTTTCGCCCGCCGCTTTTTAACAGCCCTTAGCGCCCTTCCGGGGGAAGAAGGGATGCGGAATCGGTATCCAGATAAATGGCCGCTGCGGGATGAGTGCGCACCGACGAACTGGGGCACGCCTCCGTGATCGGCCCTGTGAGGGCGTTCCTGACGGCCTCGGCCTTACGCTGTTCGGGAACCGTGCAGATCAAGTGCTCGGCTCGGAGCAGTTCGGGGCAAGTGAGGGTCAAGGCTTCCTTGGGCATTGCCTCAAGGGTGGGAAAGGCCCCCTCGCCCACTTGTTGCCGCCGGCAACGTTCGTCCAACGTCACGCGTTTGACCGCTAAGGGGTCATGGAAATCGGCCATACCAGGGTCGTTGAAAGCGATATGCCCATTTTCTCCGAAGCCAATAAAGCAGATGTCGATCGGGGCGGAATGGAGCAGCGCGGTGTACCGTTCGCACTCCTGGAACAAATCCGGTACATCCCCATACATAAAGTTAACCTTCCCCGGATGCACGATATCCACCAGACGGGTTTTGAGCCAACGGTGGAAGCTGGCAGGATGCTCCTCCGACATCCCGATGTATTCGTCCATATGGAAAACTTCTACCCGGCTCCAGTCCAGGCCGGGCGCCTGCACCAGCGCGCCAATCATATCGGTCGCGGAATTACCCGTTCCGACAATGATGCGCGCGGATCCACGCTGGGCGAGGGTGCTGCGCAAAATGGACGCCGCTTCGAGAGCGGCAGCCTCACTGGTATCCTGCTTGGACTGATAGACGTATACACGAGCTTTATCGACCTCGAAATTGCGTAGTGGAGATTTCTGCATAATGCCACCTGCTTTCTTTGAGTTGAATTGGCCCTAGGCCGGATTTCTCACCACGTTTGGACGCCGCGGTGAGAAATCCGGGCTAGGCCCAATGCTGTTCACTTAAGCCGAATGTCCCCAGCTCGCCCCCCTCACCCACGTTCTGCGGGTCGTGGGGGTGAGGGAATCTTTTGGGAACAATTTGATAAATGATTTCCTCAAAACTTCTCATTTGAACAATATTGGCGCTAGGCCGGGGCGACCTCCGCGGCTCGCGCCTGGGGAAAATCCCGATCGGGAAGCAGCCAGAATACAAGCGCCATGGCAAAGAGATGCCCCAGACCGGCCAGAAAAAAAACCGGCTGGTAGGAGAAACGCGTCACCACATAACCGGTACAGAGCATGGCCACGATCCCGCTGATGGCGCCGCCCATGCCGGAAAATCCAGACCCTGTACCCACCTCATCTGGGGTGAACAAATCCGCCGGCAGGGTAAGGATATTGGCGCCCCAAACCGAGTGGCCGAACACGACAAAGCATACGGCGGCGATGGCCAGGCTGGCGGTGGGCACGCGCGTGGCAAGAATCGCCGACGGCATGAAGCACGCTCCCACCAGCATGGCCGTCTTGCGCGCCCGCGGCAGGCTCCATCCCGCGCGCATCAGGCGTCCGGAAAGCCATCCGCCAAAAATGAATCCGCAACCGCCAAAGAAAAATGGTACCCAGGCATACTTGCCCACCCTAGCCAAATCGAATCCTCTCCCCTTTTCCAAGTACCGCGGAAACCAAAAGAGAATGAAATAGATGACAGGGTCAGTGAAAAAGCGCGCCAGGATCAGCGTGTAGCAGGGGCGCGACCGGAGAAGCCGCAGCGTGTTGCGCTTGCTGGCGATAGCTTCCGCCGCCGCAGCCCCGGCCCGGGAAACTTCCAGGCCGTTTTCCTTGCGGGCGTCAAGCCAACGCGGGGAACCCGGAGATGGGCAAATGACCAGCCACAAAGCCAACCAGACAAATCCCAGGACGCCGGTAAAGAAAAACGCCGACCGCCAGCCGTAACGAACCGTCAAGAAGGCCGCCACCGGCGCGCCGAGAGCCGCGCCCGCGGAGGAGCCGGCATTGAACAAACCTACCGCCGCTGCGCGCTGGTGGGGAAGGAACCACTCGTGGGCGGCTTTGACTCCCGCCGGAAAGTTGCCGGGTTCGCCAAACCCCAGGCCGAATTGGCACGCCGCCAGCGACCACTTGCCCAGCGCGAACCCGTTCAGCGCCTGGGCCGCGGACCACACGGACACAAACAGCGCAAACCCGGGTCGCGTTCCCAGGCGGTCCACCACATATCCCGAGCCCGCGTACATCACCGCGTAGGCCACCATGAAAAGGCTCACAACCTGCCCGTAATCCCTTTCCGTCATGGAGAACTCGCGGAGGACGCTTCCCGCGACAACCGAAAGCGTCAGGCGGTCGGTGTAATTGAGGAGGGTGGAAAAGAGCAGCATCCCGGCAATCAGCCACGGCAGCTTGGGGATTTTGATCATTTACGAGCCCCAGCCAAAGCTGCGCGCAGCCAATCGACGGTGCGCCGCAGACCGTCTTCAAAAGAGACTATCGGTTCATAGCCCAGCGCCGCTCGCGCCAGCGAAATGTCCGCAGTCGAGTGCCGCACGTCTCCCACGCGGGGCGGGGCATATTGGGGTTTTACCTTAACGCCGAAAATTGCATTCAGGAGGGAGATGGTCTGATTCAGGGTGAAGCTTCTGCCGGTGCCCACGTTAATGACTTGGCCGGGAGCGGCGGCCGCCAGGCAGGCGCGCAGGGTGGCATCCACCACATTCGCAACATAGGTGAAGTCCCGCGACTGCTCACCGTCGCCAAAAATGGTGAGCGCCGTCCCGCGAATGTAAGCAACAATGAATTTGGAAAGGGCGCCCGTGTAAGGCGACCCGGGGTCCTGTCGCGGCCCGAAAATATTGAAAAAGCGCAGGGCCACCACCTCCAGCCCAAAGTAGCGAGTGAAGATCTGCCCATAGTATTCGCCCGCCAATTTGGTGAGCGCATAGGGCGAGAGAGGTTGCGGCTTTTGTGTTTCCACCCGTGGTAAGGCCGGATCGTCACCGTAGGCAGCGGCGGTCGCCGCCATGACGACGCGCTTGGCGTGGGCGTCGCGGGCAGCGAGCAGAACGTGAAGCGTGCCGTTGAGGTTCACCAGAGTGGTCTCAACGGGATCCTCCATGGATCGCACCACGGAAGCCAGCGCGGCGAGGTGGATGACATAATCAGCTCCGGCAAAGAGCGGGCGGATCGAGGCAAGATCGCGGATGTCAGCTTGGCGGAAGTCAATCTCGCCCCGGACCGTGGCGAGATTCTCTTCGTGGCCGGTGGAGAGGTTATCGAGAACACGAACGGATTCGCCACGTTGAACCAACTCCTCTACGATGTGTGAGCCGATAAAGCCCGCGCCGCCGGTAATCAAATAGAGTGCCACGCTCCGCCTCCTCACTGAAGAATCATTGAGTTTATCATGAGCGCAGAATGGCGAGAGATCATGTGCGGGGTAGTATCTCAGATTGGTTGGTTGCAGCGCCGGTCTATAAGCGCCGGCTATTGAACCAAGGGGTTCCGGCAATCAGATACCACCGCTACAGCAAACTGCGTCGCTACCCCTTTTCCACTCGACAATGGTATCGTCGCGGTATATAATGGATAAGTGTTTATAAATTTTGCTATATCCCCCGGAAAGTCAACCATGTTGATTCCTGCTCGCCCCTGGAACAAACGGTCGGTTGCCAACTTGATTGTCGGACATTTTGGCGCAGTGAGCGCTTCGAAACCGGTGCTTGGGGCTCTCGCACCGAAATATGTCAAAATGAAGGTCGACTCCGATAAGTTATTGAAAACAAAAGGCAAATAAAACGACAAAATGTCATATGCCGATGAGTTTATGAAAACAAACCACTTCCCCCAAAAGCCGATGAGTCATTGAAAATGCAACAGATAGGGTGATTCAAGAGCCCTGAAATAGCGAAAAAACCCTCAAATCTCCCACCCAGCCGATATCTCGCAGAAAACAAATGCCTTATATACACGAGAGGCAGCGTATGCCGATAAGTTGATGAAAGTAAATGGGCTTATTGCGCTATAGAGATCCCGGCCGGAGCGTAACCGCAAAACGGGGCGAATCGCCGGTTCCGAATTCCAGATCTAAGCGTCAGGCGCCAGTTTCCAGACATCCGTTGCCCGTCGGCATTGGCAGGCGGCGAAACCACCGCGGCGCTGGGCGCGCCACTCCTCCTCATCTGAGGAGGGGAGTTTCTTTGGCCAACTTCCCTCCTGGTTCAGGAGGGGTGGCGCGCCGAGCGCCGGGCTGGTCATTCCCATGTTGTCCGCGGCGGAGCGTTTTTCCGCAACCTGTTCAGCCGCGCGAATCGTGCCCGCCCGTTTCCGGCTTTAAGGGGAACTTGATCGGCTGCCGGTCGCGCTGCGAACGATAGAGCGCCTCGAAAATTTCCACCGTTTTGCGGCCTTCTTCGCCCGGAATGGATGAATCGCGGCCTGCCATCACGGCCTTTAAGAAGTCGGACATCTGAAGTTGGTGATAGTATTCGACGGCATTAATAGTAAGAAAGAAATCAGAGTCTTCCTTCTGCCACTTCTTCAATAATTCTTCTTCCCCCGGCACGGTCCACAAATCGTTGATGGGGGGTTCGGTGATGTTCGACATCCCGGCGATGAACATTGCCCCGCCATCGGTCTTGACTCCTACGGAAGCGCCATTGCTGCCATGCACGTTAACCCTTCCGTAGAGCGCGGGGTTTTGCGAATTGCTGACCACGATATTGCCGAGCGCGCCGTTTTTGAAGCGCAACACCGCCACGGCGGTGTCCTCCACTTCGATGTAAGGGTGATTGAGATTGGCCCAGAATCCGAAGAGTTCTTCGATCTCCCCCATATACCAGTGGAGCAGGTCAATTTGGTGCGGCGCCTGGTTGACCAGGACTCCTCCCCCTTCGCCGCGCCAGGAGCCGCGCCAAGGGTCGCTCCGGTAGTAGGCCTCGTCACGCCAACCATACATCGCCACCGAACCAAGGATGGGCCGTCCCAGTTTTCCATCCTCGATCGCCTTCTTGACCCTCGCACACGCGGCATAAAATCTCCGCTGCGAAATCATTCCCACCTTAACCTCATTCTCTTTCGCCGCAGCAAGGATCGCGTCGCAGTCCTCCAGCGACGATGCCAAAGGTTTTTCGATAAGGACATGAACGCCGGCCTTGGCTGCTTTGATGGCGTGAAAGGCGTGCAAGGGGTGGGGAGTGCAGATTGCCAGCGCTTGGATCCCTTCGCGGGCAATCATCTCCTCGACGTCGCAATAGGCCTTGACCTTGTAAGCAGCGGCAAATTTTTCGGTGCGCGCCAGGTCGCGTCCGCAAGCGGCGACGAAGAGGGACTCCGGTGCGCGGCTGAGGGCTTTGGCGTGCAAGTGCCCGACTTTCCCGCATCCGACGATGGCGGTTTTGAGCGCTTCCATGTTTGTTCCTTGGTCTCCTTGGTCTCCTGATTCTCCCGACTTCAGGGTCGCGGGTGGGAGTGATTTCGAGCAAGAAAAGTTGGTCAGGCGGTGCGCGGAGGGCGGGGCGGAAGCTCCGCCCTTCCAAACCCGGCCGGGGAAATGCGGGCTAACAATGCAGGATGACTTTTAACAAGCTAGAGTCCCCTTCATACAAACGTTTGAACCAGGCTGCGCCTTCCGCCAAGGGAGGAGCGGCGCTGGTGAGCGCTTCCGTGTTGATGGCCCGGCGATCCAGCAAATCCAAGCAGGCAGGGTATTCAGCGCAACTGGAGCAACTCCCTGCCAGGGTCAATTGCCGGGTGACCACCGCTTGCAGCGGGAAATCCACCGAAGCCCGGATATTCCCCACCAGGGTTAGCCACCCGCCTTTCCGCAGGCTGGCTACTGCCGTGTTGAGCGTGGGGCTCAATCCGACTACTTCCAGGGCAACATCAGCCCCTCGCCCGCACGTATGGCTCCTCACCTCTTGGGCAACGTCGCACGCATCTGCCTTCAGGCCTAAGTCAGCACCGACCGTCAGCGCCAGCTTTAATTTCTGCGGCTCTAAATCGACGGCAATGATCTTTCCACATCCCGCGACGCGCAGGGCCTGTACCACGAGGAGGCCGACCATGCCGGCTCCCACGACCACCGCGGTGTCCCCCAGGGAAACGGGCGTGCGGTTCACGGCGTGCACCCCCACAGACAAGGGTTCAACCATGGCGGCTTGATCGAAGGAGACGGAGTCGGGGAGCCGGTACAATATGCGGTGGGGCACGGCCAAGTATTCGGCAAAGGCTCCATCCTGCCGGTAATCCTCGCAAGAGACCCCTAACACCCGGCGGTGATCGCACAGGTTAATCAACCCGCGCTGGCAAAACCAGCACGACCCGCAGGAAATTGTGGAGTCGAAGGTTACACGGTCACCTACGTTCCAATCCTTGACTTGTTTTCCTAGCTCGGCGATTACGCCGGCAGCTTCGTGGCCCATGATAAGCGGTGGGCGGCGGCGGCCGGAAGAGCCGTCCATCCCATGCACGTCACTGCCACAGATGCCGCACGCCCGCACCCTAACCAGGACCTCATGGTCGGCGATCTGCGGGTCTGGCGCATCCCCATAAACCAGATGATTGTAAGCCGTTAGTGTTAGAGCCTTCATGATGTCAATGACCCAATCCCTGACCGTCGGCATCCGCCCAAATGAAGCCTTACCTCCTGAGCCGAAACATGTAGCCCCAGGTAGTTGGAACGGCACTTGCCGGAGCCGGCGGCAGGTGGCGATATCTGTTGCAACGTGCGCCGAACACTATACCCCAAAACTCGCGAGGGTGGAATGTCAGTAATATGCCGGACGTAAAACTCCTGGGTTAGCTCCCTGCTTATACCACTCCCGTCCTCGGGTACGCTGACCGGCGCAAGGGACGAAGGCAACTTTCCCAATACCATTTGCCTGGCCTCAAAACCCTCGATCAAGAATTACTTGACAAGCAAAGTTAATTCACTTATATTAGTTAATGAGAACAGCCCCTCTTAGACACGCCTTCAGTCTTCTGAACTAAGTCTGGTTATCTCGCACGACATCTCCTATAGGACAACCAAGGAGGTTGTCACTATTGTCTGCGAACTGTCAATGTCTCTCGATTGGAAGGGCATTGTGGAGTTCCATCGGGCTATGGTGAAAGAGATTTCCCCCGCGCCTAAGAAGAATTAAGCAATTTATGAATCTTCTTCTCCTCGGCGGTTGAAATCGGAGCGCGGATTTCCGGGTTGACCGCGTGAAGGAACGGCGCCGAGCCCATATCCCCTAGTAAGGAGAATTCCAGGGGGTGACAAGGACATAATCCAGACCCTGCCGCGATGGGCGGACGCACTTTCGTACCGGGCGTCTGGGGTTTTTGACGATCTGCTTGCCCTGACGAAAGCTGCCAGGCGCGCATAATAAGCTCTGGGACTGGCATTCCTTGGGCATCTCGGGCGAGTGTCCGGGAAACTATAACCGAAAGCACAACACAAGGGAGCAGGTCCATGGGGCCGCCCCAACTGAGAGGAACAGAGAAATTTATGGCAACTAAACTTTTCGTAGGTAATCTCCCCCACAGCACGACGGATGCGGGCTTGAGCGAATTTGTAACCGGTGCGGGCTTTCAAGTGGCCTCGGCCGTAGTGATTCGCGACAAGATGACCGGGTCACCGCGCGGCTTCGGCTTTGTCGAGCTCGGCGAAGGCGAGGACGTCCAACGGGCCATCGCCGGGTTGAATGGACAGGCGCTCGAAGGCCGGCCATTAACCGTCAATGAAGCTCGCCCCCCACGCACGGATTTCTCCCGCCCCCGCAGTGGTGGCAGGGATAACTTCAGCCGCAGACGCGATTACTAGGGTCACGGATTCTCGCGCCGATGGGATGGTGGATTTAGGCAAGACCGATTGTCGCCCCATGGGGCGGTGGTACTTAAGCATGCAGCCTTTGCCGTTGCCGTGCCCAGTGAACCCGCCCCGCCGGACCCCATAGTAAGAGGCGGGGTTGGAACTAACCGGCAGTCGGCAAGGGCTATTTACCGGTTATTCTCAACTCTTCGCGTCGTTTATCCGTAGTGGCACGACGGGTCTCAGGATCAACTTCGCGAAGACCAAAACCCTGCAACTGTGGGGGGCATTCCTTCGCATGGCTCCGGACCGCCCGGCTGCTTTTCCGGATGACAATGTTGGGGATTTTTCGCGTATTGGATTTTAGCAAAGCCGCTGCGGCGCAATGCGCGAACGGGGTGGCGAGGGCGGTCCGGGATCCTCGAACCTGCCCATTCCGCCGGCGGCAGGCCCATTCGATTTCGCCATCTGGTTCTGGCTCATCCCGATCGACGATTCTCGCACCATGAGGGAGATCAAAATGGAACTTCCACAAGGCGTTGACAGTAAATTTCGCTACATTTTAGTGGCGGCCAAACGTGCACACCAGTTGATTGGCGGGGCCAAGGCGCGTGTTCAAAGCGAAAGTAAAAAGGTAATCGTAATTGCTCAACGGGAGCTTTGTGCGGGACTCGTGCCCTTTATTCTAACCGATGTCCATGGAAACATCCTCGACAAAGTCGCGCAGCCGAAGGTAGCATAGATCGGTTTCCAAGTTCGCATCATCGCGCGTCTCCATGATGAACGCACCGCCGCATCCCAGCGAATTCATCCTTCGAATGCACGAGTGGGCTAGCAGGGTGCGGAAAGCTATTTCCGCAAATAGCTATCCGTCCCATCCAACCAATCACGCCGGATGGGGCTGAACACATCGATTCCGATCGTATCTTCAATCGCCAGGGCGCTGTGAGGAACGTTGGAAGGGATCACCAACACCTCGCCGGCATGCACCATCACTTCCCGGTCTTCCAGTACAAACTTCAGCGTGCCTTGCAGGACCAGGCTGATCTGCTCGCTTTCGTGGTGGTGGAGCGGCACCACGCAATCCTTAAAAAGCCAGAGCTGCGCCACCATAACCTTTTCGCCGTTGACCAACTTTCTCCAAAGCTTGTCGTTCACGATTTCTTTCTTAATGCTCTCCCACGCTAAAAGCTGCATCGCACCCCTCCCGTAATTTGCATCAGTGATAAGATTGCCATGAATGTCAGCCCTTGGGCCAACGGATTACTGTACGACGGATCATTGTACACGCAGAGGTTTGTGAATCGCGCTAAAATGGCAAAAGGGGGTTCCCCCCATCCTGTCATAACCGGAAACGCCGACTTATGTTTTCAATCGCCGCTCGCCATTCATCACTTGCCACGGGTTTTCTATCCCTCATCGATTACGTCGCGCTCTTTTATCTGGTTATGCTTCTCTGGATTCCCTTCTTTTGGTTTGTGTTTCATCCCGCCCTGGGCTATTGGCGGCGCTTGGGCAACCGGGCGTTTGGGGTGGCGCTGCCGGTATGGCTGATTTTCGCGGCGGGCATTATCCTTGCGCGCCACGAGATCTTCGCTCACCGGCTGCAGCGTAATACGTTGACCTGGGCCGTGGGTGGCGCTCTTTTCTTCGCGGCAAGCTGGCTTGACCGGCAAACCCGGCAGGCCTTCGGCTGGCGGCGCCTGGTGGGCCTGACGGAACTCAACCCCGATCATCGCCTGTGTGGGGTGATTCGCACGGGCGTTTACGCCCGCGTTCGCCATCCCCGCTATTTGTTATATATGCTGATGATCCTGAGCATGGCATTCCTAACCGGGGCGCTCGCAATTTTTTTGCTGGCATTTTTGAACGTCCTGGTGTATCAAATCCTCGCACCGCTTGAGGAGCGCAAACTCCTGGACCAATACGGACCGCAATACCAAGACTATCGGCGGTCGGTCCCACGGTTCGTGCCTCATCTCGGGCGGACGCCCGCAGTCCGGACCTCATCCTGAACCGGAGGTTTTCATGTTTCAGCGTCTTTGCGCCGTCCTTCTGGTCGCCATGGGATCGGTAACTCTACCCCTTCTGGCCCAGCAGCCCTGTCCCAGTTTTACCGTTGCCGTCGGCACTGATGAAGACCATCTGATGCTGGCCGTCAACGGCGCCGACAACCCGCAGGAACAAATCGCGGCCCTCGACAAGTTCGCGCAGGAACACCCGGACTCCAAGTTCATGCCCTGCGTAAATGAATACTACGCGAGCGCCAACTTGAAGCTGAAGGATTACGACAAGTCCATCGAGTACGCGGAAAAGGACCTGGCGGGGAATTACGAGGACCTGAACCTGGTTCTCACCCTCATGCGCGCCTATGCCTCGAGCACCAAGGTGAGCGATACGATCTTCGCGGTCATCAACAAAGTCCCGGACCAAGCCAAGGCGGAGACTGCCACTCCCACGCGGCCTGCCAAGGCCACCGACGAAGAGTGGGCTAAGATGCAGAAAGAAAGCGAGGAATTGAGCAAGGATACCCACGACTATGCTGTGTGGGCGTTCTTCCAGGTCCTCCCGCGTGTCACCGATCCGGCGAAACGGATTCAGGTGCTCGACACTTTCCTCAAGACCTATCCCGAGGCGGAGAAGGACAACGCAGCTCAGGTGAACCTCATTTACTTTCAGGGGTATCAGATGCAGGGAAATCTGGACAAGACCTTGGAGTACGGAGACAAAGTCATCGCCACAGACCCCACCAATGTGGCGGTGCTTAACACCATGGGCTTGATCTACGCTTTCTACCTGCCTCACCCCTCCACAGAAAAAGCTTCCCCCTATGCGCAGAAAGCCCTGACCGCAGCGCAAGGGCTCAAGAAACCCGACGGCGTTGACGATGCGGCGTTCAAAAAGGAACAGGACAAGCAACTGGGCATGGCCCACCTGACGCTGGGGTATGCCGCCTTAACCAAGGCGGAAAAGACTACGAAGTTAGCCCCGGCGATCGAAGAACTAAAGGTCGCCAGCAATCTCCTGAACGACATTCCGGCGCTTCAGGGGCAAGCTCTCTACTATTTGGCCTTTGCCTACGAACGGGGGTACCCTGCCAACCACCGTGCAGCGATGGAAGCCTTGAACAAGGCCGTTACCTTGCAGGGACCCTTCCAAAGCCAAGCGCAAGCCCTGCTTGCCAAGGTCAAGGCGGCTGCCAAGTAGGCGCGGCTTCTGGGAATGGTTAGGCGGCAGCTAAAAGCAAGGGTGTTCACTGAAGGCGTGTCAGGAAATCACATCCCGGTTTGATCCCAGGTGACTCCCCCACCCGGCGCTCTCTCGCAAGTTCGAGGGGGGGGCAAATTCAATTTACCATTACCCTCTGTCGCGGGCACAATGGAGGGGTCGGCGGCCAGGTTGAAATACGGATCGGTCCACCGGAAGAAGTTTAAGTGAACAATGTTGGAGTTAAAGTGGAAGAAGCCCCGGAGTTCGGTTCCGGCCCGGACCAACGGCGGGAACTGGGCGGTGGAGCGAGTTTGTGCAAGCCTTCGGCAAAAAATCTGAGTTTACTCTGGACAAATCAATTGTTCTCAGGCCATTGTGTTCATAGCGGGGGACAGGTCGCCTGCGCATGAAGTGCAGTCGTTGTGACTTGAACAAATTGACGGGGAATAGGACCTTTTCCATTTGCGATGCAGCAAGGCTTACTGTATTCAGACCTTCCCTCTGTCTAGATCGCTGTTTCCGTTTGACTTTAGCCAAACACTCTTGTTAGCTTGAATCCGTATGCGACAACTCCAGCCGGTCATTTGGGCCAAAGGAACGTTTCTCACTCCCCAGCATTTGCAGCTTCAGGACTGGTTTATTGAAAGTGTGCTCGAATTCAAACTGGGTGCGCTAAGGTTTTGCCCTTGGGGTTTCTCTGAACTCCAAATCGATCGCGAGGCTCTTTCGACGGGGACCTTGCACGTCTCGCGCGCGGCGGGATTTTTCCCCGATGGTTTGGGATTTGAAATCCCAGACTCCGATTCCGCGCCGGGAGCGCGCCCGATCGAACAGTTCTTTGGACCTGACCAAAGTACGGTTGATGTATTCCTGGCAATACCTCAGCAACGCGATCGGGGCCTGAATGTCACGATCGGCCAAAAGCGCGGGGACGCGCGCTACCAAGCTGAAACGGCTCTGTACCGGGATGAGAATTCGGGGCTTGCGGAAAAGCCTGTGCAAATCGCCAGGAAGAATTTCCGGCTGCTTGCCGAGGGGGAACCCCTCCAGGGGAGCAGCTCGTTGCACCTTGGGCGAGTGGGCAAAACGGCGGCCGGCACCTTTCAGCTTGACCCGCAAATCGTTCCCCCATTAATTAATTATGCGGCGAGCGAACACCTGGTGGCCATCCTGAGACGGCTGGTGGAGATTTTGGCGGCAAAAAGCGATACGCTCTCAGGAACTCGCCGGCAGAAGAATCAGAGCCTGGCTGATTTCACCGCATCGGACATTGCTAATTTTTGGCTGCTGTACACTGCCAATAGCTATTTCCCCGTTCTGCGCCATATCCTCGAATCCAACGTGGGACACCCGGAATCGTTGTATCGGACGATGTTGGCGCTGGCGGGAGCGCTTACCACCTTCTCACCCACCGTGCAGCCGCGCGATATTCCCCTTTATGACCATGATAATCTCGGACCTTGCTTCACGGATTTAGATGAAAAGCTCCGCATGCTTCTTGAGACCGTGGTGCCCAGCAATTTCGTTTCGCTGCCTTTAAAGCTTATGCGCCCCTCGATCTACGAAACGACCATTGCCAATGATAAGTATCTGGTCAACACGCGGATGTATCTTGCCATCGGCGCGGACTTGAGCGAGGCCGACTTGCTCAAGCGCGCGCCCCAACTGATCAAGCTTTGCTCCGCTACCCACATCGAGACCTTGATCCGTCAAGCCCTGCCTGGAATCCGCATGCTGCATGTCCCGTCACCGCCCGGGTCAATTCCCATCAAACTGAATTATCAATATTTCAGTTTGAATCAATCCGGCCCTGCCTGGGAGGCTGTGCAGCGTGCCAGAAACTTCGCCGCCTATGTTCCGAGCGAGATTGCCAACCCGCAGTTGGAGTTGATTATTCTCTTGCCGCAAGCGGAGTGATTCCTCGGGGAGACGACCCGAACAGCCAAAGGCAAACTGCTTCCCTGTGGATTCTTGTCATTACCGCGTTCCCAAAATCCTCCCGGACGGAAACGCGTGGGACCCATACACGGCGACACTCGGCTAGCCCGGATCTCTCACCAGAGGGTTGGAAGGGCGGGGGCTTCACAGGCTGCGAAAAACCCTGTGGCGCTTGGCGCGCCACCCCTCCTCATCTGAGGAGGGGAGCGTTTTCAACAACCCCCCTCCTGATTCAGGAGGGGGGGCGCCTTGGGCGCCGGGGTGGTCGTGCGCCGAGGACAGTTTTTCCGCAGCCTGTGAAGCTCCGCCCTTCCTGCATGTCCTGTGAGCACCCTAGCTTGGTGAGCGATCCGTGTTAGTGCCGAAGCGCGAAGAAAAGGATCAATGCCACAGCCGCAATGAATGAACAACCCAACACAATGAGCACCACCAGGAATGCTCCTTTTGGGAGGGTGCCCGCGGGTGCGGCCTTCGGGGGTGCAAGCGGCGGAACCGTGGGTGCGGAAATCTTGGGTACGGGCGGCGCAACAAGTGCAGGGGCGGGAGGGGCGCTGGGCTTCTGGAATTGTGGCATCTTGGGCGCCGGGGGTTGCGCAGACGGCACCTTGGGGGCCGCCGGGACGGACGGAGGCGCCCCCGGAAACTTCGGTAGAGCAAATGACGGGGCGGCCGGGGGGGCCCCAGCAAGCGCCGACGCTGAGGGGGCGGATGGCGGCGGTGCGGAAGGCTTTCGCTGAATCTCAAACATCCGAGTGTATTCCCCGGGCTCGGCGCGCTGGGGCACCGAAGGGGTCGGCGCCACCACCGGCGGGGGAATCACAGGCGGGGGCGGAGGAGGCGCGGATTTTGGGCGTGATTGAAATATCATGGTGAATTCGCCAGGGGCGTTTTTGCCAGGCCCGCCACCAAGCGAGGAGGGTGGATCGGATGGTTTTGCCTCTTCGAACATCGGGGCCGGTTGTGCATCCTTGCCGGGTTTGTACCCTTGCATCATCACGGTGAATTCGCCGGCCTCATTTTGCCGCGGCGAATTGGAACGCGGAACGTTCGGCTTAGATGGGCTCTCGAATAGCGGTGAAGACGCGCGCCCTCTGGTTCCCCCGGAGTCATGAAATAGCCGGTCAATGTCCCCTGTGGCGCCCGGCGGGGGTGGCGGCACACTCGGGGTCGGGCCGGGCTTTGCGGCGGCGACTTCCCGGGCGGGCTCGGGGTTTTGCTCCAACGGTGCGAACCGGCTGAACCTGACGGTAGGGGCCGCAGGGGAGGCGGCCTTCGAACCTGGAAAGGCTTCTGGAACGGGCTGCACAGTTTCCGGAGGAGTCATGGTCCTTTCGCGTTGTGATAAGACCTGCGTAACCTCCCCCGGCGCGCTTGGCGCTTGGCTGATGGGAGTTACCGGGGCAGGCTGTCCCTCGGGCTTCCCAGCCCGCAACCCTTGCTTCCATTCTTCGCGATCGGGGGGAGGGACTGGCTCGCGACCTATAAATCCTTGTGGGGAGTGCGCGGCCGCCGGCTCACCAAACCTGGCGTCTCCCCGCGCAAACATTTGGGTGAACTCCCCCGGTCCCGCAGAATTTGCCGATGACTCCGGAATTGCGCCCACTCGCCGCTCCGGGACCGGTGGTGGAGGAGCGCTTGGTTGCTCATTGATGGCTTGGAATAGAGGCCCGAAACCCAACGAGTCCGGGCTGGGCGGTGGGCTCGCATGCGGGTTTAGTACGGGCGCGGGCGTTTCCTTTACCGGCGGTGGAGGAATTGCCGCCACCTTTGCGTGCAAATCTTTCGCCAAGAACATCTGCGTGAATTCGCCCGGCGCTTGCGATGCTGATGTAGGTGCGGCAGGCGGCGCGCTCGGTTCGGGCCAAAACTCAGCGGCGGCGGGGACATCCTCATTTGCCGGCGTGCCTGCCGCAGACATGTCCGGTGCTCGGGCTCCCTCCTTCAGAACATCCTTGGCGTAGAATAATTTTGTGAATTCACCTGATCCCTGAGATGCCACTACCGGGGCGGCAGGCGCCTTTTGGGGTTGGAGCGGAAAGTTAGAAGTGGGGGCCTTTTGAATCGCCGGCGCGCCTGCCACGGGGACCTTCGGTGCTCCAGCCCCTTCCTTCAGAACATCCCTGGCGTAAAATAATTTCGTGAATTCGCCCGGTTCTTGCGATCCCGCTACCGGTGCGGCAGGCGGTTTATGGGGCTTGAGCGGAAAGTCGGGGGTGGGGCCCTTTTCAATCACTGGCGTGCCTGCGGCGGGAATGTCCGGCGATCCTTTAGCCGTCTTAGCAGGACCTGCTGGTGTGCGTACCGCAAAAAATGCCTGCGTGACCTCAGTTGCCTGACCATCACCCTCCAGCCGTGCTGGCGGTGAAGGCGGGACTTCTGGTGGCATAGCAAGTGAACGGCGGGAAGGCGTCCCTCCCAAGCGCCCAAAACTTTCCGTTCTGCCCAATGGGCTTGGTGATGGGGCGGAGGCAGCGGGCGCAGGTATCGGAGTTGGCGGGGAAGAAGCTTGTCTGTCGGCCGCTTCGGCCGGGGCGGAATTTTGCAGCCACAGGCGCAGCTCCAAGCACCGCGGTTCGTCCGCGGTGACAATGCACACTCGATGGTCATCCCTTCCCATGTCAAGAAAATACCGGGTCTCTTCCGCCGGCGCGCTCCGCAGGAAGGCAAAAACCAATGAAGGCATATCGGGCTCGTTGGGTGGCCTAAGTTCGTTGAAAATCTGATGGACGTACACGGAGCGGCGAGTGGCAATTTCCTCTGCCAGATAAGATCGCGTTTCACCGTCCTGCAACATTTGCAGAAGTTGGTATTTTTCAAGCAGACCCATTGACGATACCTCGACCTAGTATGGCTCATATTTTACCACGAAACCGTATTGAACGTTTTGCGGCTGAGTGAGTTCCAAGAGCTTAGCCCGATTTTCAGGGCGGAAATCCCCGCTAGCGCTTAGTTGCCAAGTTAGCGCTATTTCAAGTCGGCGGATGGAAGGGCGGGGCTTCAACCCCATTGGCGCTAGAATGAGCCACCCGATGATTCACCGCCTTCCCTCCCGCGAAGCGGGACACCATAAGTAGCCGTAGGTGAAACCTACGGAAACCGAAGGCGAGAAAGGAATTCGGCCCTGAAGGGGCCGACCTTTCCCACGGTCAACCCCGTCGGGGTTGAAGGGGCCATGGGGTTCTGCGAGCCGCAGGTTAAAACCTGCGGCTACCCACGGTTGGCCCCTTCGGGGCCG
>JBEKQO010000157.1:0-17068 GCA_049519635.1 Terriglobia bacterium
TGAGCGCAGGAGTAAAGTTCCTACGGGTAATGTGCTCGATATTCAAGCCGATGGGGGGCGGATCGGGGGGCAGATTATCAAACACGTCCATCAAAATGCGCTGGGCCAAGTCGATGGAGCGCTCGAGGCACTTCTCGGCGGGAGCGGCCTCACCTTGCTCGGGCCCCAGTAGGAAGCGGTCGAGGTCGCGCGGGATATCAACCCCCAGCCAGCGGAGAAATTCTAAATCGCGGCGCGAGCTGACGGGCGCAAAGCTGATGAAAATGCGCGCATCGACGCCATTGAGCCGTTGAATTAGCCACACCAGATCGTTCGAGTCAAACATCACTTGCGAGGTGAAGAAATCCACGCCCTGAGCGTGTTTCTTGCGAATACGGTCCGGCTCATTAACCCGGCTGGGAATGGTGATTCCACCGAGCGAGACCGGAAGACCCAGGGATTTCACCAGGCTGGCTGCTTCGGCAGGGTTGGGGCCGGGATAACTAATCCCCTTCGACTCGCCACCCACGAGAACCCAATTGGGGATGTCCCACGGCCCGCACGTTTCGCGAAACCAGCGTTCTGGCTCGGGGTCGTGAACGGTTACCCGATTGATGACCGCATCAATCCCCAATTCGCGCTTGACGCGCGAGCCGAGGATGCGGGGTTCGACCCGCTCGATGAATTTGCTGGTGCGCTCGCCGGGGCGGTCCTCGTCGTGGATCTCCGGAATGTTGATGGCATCCACGCGGCCGCGCAACTGCTGGAGTTCGTGCAGGGAGGATTCCAAGGCCTCGGGCTTTGCGGCGGCGGGTGGAACCACCTCAAACAGCGTCATCGGAACGGCCGGATGCAGAAGCGCCTGGCGAAAACCCATCAATTAATTCCCGTTTCTATCGGCACAAGATCCAGAGTCGATTGCAGTTTTAACTGTCCCCGAGGGAAGCCACTGGTTCGACCCGTGCGACTCGAAGAGTTTGGACTGTCCCCCGGTTCCCCGTCAGGGGAGCACCGTGAGTAGCCGTAGGTGCAACCTACGGATGGGAATAACGGAAAGTAGGGGCGGTTCGCGAACCGCCCTTACACTTCCGGCTTCATAAGATAACCACCCCGGCGCTCGGCACGCCACCCCTCCTGAATCAGGAGGGGAATCGCCTGGAGCATTTTCATCCTTCGGGGCGAGCCGAAAGTTCATGGGCGTATTTGCGGAACGTGTACGCCTTTACTTGCCGGTCTGCGCGGCGGCCGCGTCAACGGGCGAATACAGTGGCGCGGCGGGATGATGGGATTTTTCGTAGTCCGTAATTCGGTCGGCGATACGCAGCGTGAGGCCGATGTCGTCCCAACCATTCAGCAGGCACTCGCGGCGGAAAGGATCGACGGTGAATGAGTAATACAGCCCGGCGTTGTCCGAAACGGTTTGCGTCTTTAGGTCGACGGTCAATTGGTAGCCTTCCGTTTCTTCGACGCGGTCGAATATTTCGTCAATCTGCGCGTCGGGCAGGGTCACGGGCAGAATGCCGTTCTTGAAGCAGTTGTTATAGAAAATGTCAGCGAAGCTCGGGGCCAGGACGGCGCGGAAGCCATAGTCAAGAAGCGCCCACGGGGCGTGTTCGCGACTGGAGCCGCAGCCGAAGTTGGCGCGCGCTACCAGAACCGACGCTCCCTTGTAGCGCGGCGCGTTGAGCACGAACTCCGGGTTGGGCGTCTTCCCGTCGCCCAGGTAGCGCCAGTCGAGGAAGAGCACTTGGCCATAACCTTCGCGCGTAACCCACTTGATGAATTGCTTGGGCACCATCTGGTCCGTGTCAACGTTCACGCGATCCATAGGAGCGACGAGTCCGGTGTGTTTGGTAAAAGATTGCATAAGATCTCCAAGACAATTCTGAATTATGAATTCTGAATTACAAACTCGAGCAAAAAGCGTGGCGCCGCTTAAAATGGCAGCTTTCATAATTCAGAATTCATAATTCAGAATTCCTTCTCACTCCGAATTTCCCACGCCCCACTTCCGGATATCCACAAAGTGCCCTTCAATCGCCGCGGCGGCGGCCATCATGGGGCTCACCAGGTGGGTGCGGCTGCCTTTGCCCTGGCGGCCTTCGAAATTACGATTGGAGGTTGACGCGCTGCGTTCACCCGGGGGCAGCACATCGGGATTCATGGCGAGGCACATGCTGCAACCGGCATCCCGCCACTCAAAGCCGGCGTCGAGGAAGATCTTGTCCAGACCTTCCTTTTCTGCATCTGCCTTGACCTGCATGGAGCCCGGAACCACCAGAGCTTCCTTGAGACTCTTGGAGACATGTTTGCCCGCCACCACTCGGGCGGCCAGGCGCAAATCCTCCAGGCGCGAGTTGGTACACGAGCCGATGAAAATCCGGTCAAGCGGGATATCCATAATGCGCGTGCCGGGCTTCAGAGCCATGTATTCCAACGCGCGGGTGGCGGCCTGGCGGTCTACTGAGTCAGCAAATGAGTTCGGGTCCGGCACGTTTCCGGTAATGTCCGCCACCATGCCGGGGTTGGTGCCCCAGGTAACCTGCGGTGCGATCTCGGCGGCGTTGAGGGTGACCGTCTGGTCATAAGCTGCACCCGCGTCGGTGGGGAGAGTCTTCCAGTAATCCACCGCGGCAGTAAAGTCCTTGCCGCGCGGAACGAAGGGGCGGCCTTCCATATAGGCAAACGTGGTGTCGTCGGGCGCCACCATGCCGGCGCGCGCACCGCCTTCAATCGACATGTTGCAAACCGTCATGCGGCCTTCCACGGAGAGGTCGCGAATCGCCTCGCCTCCGAATTCGATCACATGGCCGTTGCCGCCCGCGATGCCAATCTTGCCAATGATGGCCAGAATGATGTCCTTGGAGGTGACGCCCGGCGCGCGCTTTCCGTCAACCTGCACCAACATGGTTTTGGATTTGAATTGCACCAGGCACTGGGTGGCGAGCACGTGCTCAACCTCGCTGGTGCCAATGCCGAAAGCCAGCGCGCCCAAGGCTCCGTGGGTGGAGGTGTGGCTGTCGCCGCAAACAATCGTGAGACCGGGTTGCGTGATGCCGAGTTCCGGCCCGATGACATGCACGATGCCTTGATTGGGACTCTGCATGTCGAAAAACAGGATCCCATTCTCGCGGCAGTTGCGCGCCAGGGCGTCCATCTGCGCAGCCGCTATCGTATCCAGGATGGGTAGATGCCGGTTCTTGGTGGGCACGGAGTGGTCCACCACGGAGAACGTCAGGTCAGGCCGGCGCACTTTGCGCCCCGCCACCTTCAGGCCGGAAAAGGCTTGCGGCGATGTGGCTTCGTGGACGAGATGGCGGTCAATATAGATCACCGCCGGCTGGCCAGGTTCCTCGGCAACGACGTGGGCCTCCCAGATTTTTTCGTACAAAGTTCGAGCAGGCATAAGTTTTAACCATCGGGCAGGATTTTGTTATGTTGCCCCAGAGGATTGATTATACGCCAGCGAGGCGGAAGTAGTAAATTACCCCGGCGCTCGGTAGCAGGGTTCCGTCAAAGTCGCAGGCGCCAGATACCTCCATAGGCATGAATGCATCACCCGCGAAGAAGCCCCTCACCCCCCGCCTTGCGGTCCCCCCTCTCCCCAAGGGAGAGGGCAAGAAATCAAAATCACAACCCTCTCCCAGGGGAGAGAGTGCCCGACGGAGGAGGGCAGGCGAGGGGTCCCTTTCAACCCCATTAGACCTTGACGGTGCCCTGGCTTGGTGGTGGTGAGGCTTGGCCTCTTTCGCCTCGATTATCGCGCAACCTGCTTATTCTAATCGGCATAATGCCAAATCACCCTAACTTGATTGTTTTCATCAACTCATCCAGAGCACTTTTTTAGCCCCTTTGTTATCAATAACTCATCCAGGGGACTCTTCATTTTTAACATCTTTTTGTCAGCGCCCCTTCCCCGACCCTGCCCAGCACCATGGTGGCCGCCGTAATTGGCGCACACTGGAATTTTCCGTTCTTGGCATGAGCAACGCATTTCCATTTCGGGGTGCCTTTCCTGCGGCCTTTCGCGCCGGGGTGCCGCGCACGCATTGGGCGCGATTTCACCCCGACACAATTCTCCACTTGATAAACTGGCACGTGCATCTCCATGATCGAGGGGAATACCGGCGGATTTCCTACCGGTGGGACAAATTGTATTGAATTTTCCTTTCCAATTCCTACGGGGAGGAATGCGTAGCGCGGGCCTGCCGTTTCTCGATCAGTCGTAGGGGCGGTTTGCAAACCAAGCTTGTCCAAAATGCGCAGCGTTCAGTGAGGCATGGCCTACGGCTTCGCCGCTTGCTGTGCGGAAAGGCTGCGCCTTTCCGTCATGCGAGAACACCAACCAACCTCATCCGCGCCGCCTGGAAGGCTATGCCTTCCAGGCGGCGCGGATGAGAAATAATCAGGGGACTTGGCCCGGAAAGGCGCAGCCTTTCCGCACAGCGGAGCGGCAGAGCCGCGTGAAGTACTAAGGACGTTCGCTAATTTGGACGGTCTCGGTTCGCGACCCGCCCTTACAACCAGCTTGCAGACGTGGGCTGCTGTGCCAGACTGCCCTACGGGGTTATTTTTGTGACCTTCACTTCGAACACATAGTGGTGGGTGGAAGCCACGTCGTCCATTTCCGATATCACCGTCAGCTTGTCCAGGGGTACAACGGCTTCCACGCTGGAACGCACCTGTCGAAATACCGGGGGTAGCATGTCATGGTTAGCCCCTGGCTCGCCCTCCAAAGTGGAGTACTCCACGTTGGTGTCGATCGTAACTTTGCCGTTCCCCATCGCCACGAGGCGGTAGTCAATGTTCATGCCAACATCCTGATATTGAATGGAGTTGGTTGCCATACCCGTACCCGTACTCGTAGAAATAGGGACTCTGCTGCCCACCCGGAGATGCTGCCTATCGGTCCACTTGGGGAACGCATCGGCTCGCAGCAGCATAGAGTAGCCGCGTGAGTTGATCCTTTTTCCATCGTCCAACTCATTAATCGTGAGCTCCATTTTGTACGAGTCGCTGGGTTTGAGCTGCGCGTCACCTTCCTTGGCGGTCTCTTGCGCCGCGACACACGGTAGGTTTGTGACTCCCGTCAGAAACAAAGCCAGTGCCACGGTGATTACCATTCTCTTTCTCATGTGTTCCTCCTCTGAATCTTAAGACGGCTGGGTACCGGCCGGAACGGCACGCCGATCTTACCGGTCCGGTTGAGTCTAATTTCTCGCTGCGCATGGACGTTTTTAAAGGGCCACCGGAAGGGCGGGGCTTCACCGGCTGCGGAAAAAAGCTTAACTGCTGTCATCCTGAGCCCGTCGCTGTCATTCTGAGCGCAGCGAAGAATCTCGCTCTGAGCATTTTCAATGCAATGCGAGATTCTTCCTTCGCAAGGCTCAGGACCGCCGCTGCTCCTCAGAATGGCAGCGCTTTCGAGTTTTTCCGCAGCCGGTGAAGCCCCGCCCATCCAAACCAGTGGCAATAAGCCCCGGCAAATCTCCGCGTTCTTACTTTTCATCCCCTATATTTTCTGGTGGGGCGAGGGGCTCAATCTTGATTGCCGCAATACTGATCGGGGGAATTTCCAAGTCGCGCTCGGGGACTTGATCGGCTTTAGGCACCGCGGCTCCAGATGAGTTTTTGAGCAACTGGGCGTATACCACCAGCAGCTTTTCCTGCTCGCTCAGCGGGCGCGGCGTGGGAAACTGCTGCGGGCGCGTGTCAACCCTGCTCGGCGCGGCCGGGCGCCGCGGCCGGTGGGGCATGGGCGGCGGCACCGGCGGAGCGATCCTGGCGAGCGCGGGGGCAGAAAGGTTTGCCGAAGCTTTCGCGGTCACCGGCGATGGCGCGGGTTGCTGGTGTTGCCATTGAATTACCAGCAGCGTTAACATGGCGGCCACGGCGGCCACTCCCATGGCCCATGCCCACGCTTTGCGGCGGCGCGCAGCCTTCTGCCGGGCGCGCACCCCGGCCAGGACCCGATCCTCCAGGCCCGAGCGCGGCTCGGCGCCCGTATAGTGCCGTAACGAAGCGTCGATCAATTTCTCGACGAAGAGCTTTTCTTTATCGTTCACGATCTTTCTCCATCAAGCCCGCCAGTTTTTCGCACAGCATTTTGCGAGCCCGTGAAACGCGTTCCCGCACTGAACCCTCGGGGATTCCCAGCACTTCCCCAATTTCCGCGGAAGTCAGTTCCTCCACCGTGGAGAGCGTCAGGGGATCGCGCAGGTCCCTCGGGAGGCTGGTGATCAGGCGTTCGACGAGCGCCAGCATTTGGGCGTGGGCAGCAATATCCTCTGCACTCGCCCCCGCCGCGCGCAGATTTTCCACCACGCCGGCCGCTTCCTCGAGCGAAACTGCCGCCGCTTGCCGGCGCCGATCCAAGGCCACACGCCACGCGGTCTTCGCCAGCCAGGCGCGCGGATTGCGAATCCCGGACCAGTTGCGCTGCTGCCCCAGAAAGCGCAGGAAGGTTTCCTGCACGGCATCCTCGGCATCGTGATGGTTCCGCAGCACCGCTTGGGCAACGCGGTAGACGTACCGGGCGTGCTCGCGAACAGCAGCCTCAAACTCTCGATCCTTCGCGTCCGCGGATAGGAGCGCTTGACTCAAAATCACCTGCCCTATCGCCACCATACAGCCCTCAGTGATGTGACGAATGGCCTGGGCCGGCCGTTCAGATTTTTTTGCCGGCAGCAGGGTAGCACTCGCGGGGATTTTTCACCACACTCGAAGCCTATTGCGGAACTGGCGGAAAGGCGGGGATTCACAGGTTGTGGAAAAAGCCATCGTCACTGCCAATGCTCAGATTGACAGCGAACGGGTTCAGGATGACAGTGTGAGGGGTTTTTCCGCAGCCTGTTTAGCCCTACGAAATCGCGGCCCCCTCCCTTTGCTCGTCCTACTGGAAGCCTATATCAGGCATTACTGCTCTTCTTACGCATGTCGATAATGGTTTCCGCGAAGCCCTCGATGCGGTTATCGTCGAGCGTAATCTGCTCGGCCTCGGGACCGATGCGAATCCCCACGCGCTCGCGCGGCGCCTGGGTTTCGCGGATTTCGTTTCCCGCAATGGTCACCGATTTCGTCAAACCTTGAATATCGATGCCGATACCGCGGTCCTGGGTGACTCCGAGAATCCGGTTCTTCTCGATCAGGTTGCGATTTCCCTGGAACGCCTGCTCAGGCTCTTTTCGAAACAGGATGCCGACCTCGCCGCTCGCCCGGACGTCGTTGTCGCGGACAACATTGTCCGTATCGCGATGCCCAATGGAGATGCCAAAGCGCTTGTTCCCTTCGATAAAGTTTTTCTCGGCCAAGCCCCAGCGGACGCCCCAGCAGAAGAAAAGACCCAGACTGTTATCGATCAGACGATTCCCGCGGATGATCGAACGCTGGGAGCCGGACCCCGGGTGGAGCCCGTATCCGGCGTGGCCGTGGCTGTGGCAGCCTTCCGCCAGCACGTCATGGCAAATCTGCCAACTCAGCCCGTCGCCGTTGTAGTTGCGCGCGGTCAGATTGCGCAGGGTCATGCGAATGCAGTCCTGCAACCAGACGCAGCCGGCATAGTTGCCGTCCAGGTTGGTGTTATGGGCTTTGTTGCCGTCCAGCACAAGATTCTCAATCGTAACGTTGGCAATGTTCTCGCCGCTGAAGAGGGGGAATAGGGTCTCCACCGTGGGTTCACCGGGCAGAAAGGCGTCGTCCCGCAGCGCGCGGTCAAGTTTGAAGCGATTGCCGTCGCGGGCCACGAGGGTGCGCTTGATGACCTTGAGTTCACCTTTGTCTGTATCCTTGGCGCGGATGCAAATCCCATCGCCGATCTCGAAATCGCGAGCGTCCACAAGGATGATTTCCTGGTCGAACCAGTCGGCATCCTCTGCGAGTCTGGCCAGGGCGGAGGGCTCCTTGGTAATCACGGAATCCTGTCCGCTGCCCAGAATGCGCACATTGCTCTGGAGATAGACGGCATTGCGAAAACGGTAGGCGCCGGGAAGAATCTTCACCGTTCCGCCTCCCCAGCGCGCCACGGAGTCAACCGCCGCTTGAATCACCTTCTCGCTGGAACCGACCAAATCCGCCTTTTGGAGCCCGACGCTCAGGGTGAGGCGCTCCGCCCAGTTGGGCTCAATGGGATCACCCGAGGTGGCGCGCGGGATCTTTACGGGAACAGCGTCCTCGCTGGCGCTTGCGGCGGCGCCGCGCAGTGCAGCGCTCCCCATGGTCATACTCGTGACTGCGCTGGTTACAAATTCACGGCGATTCATGCTTGCACCTCCGGTGGATTATCGTCGGTCTTAGTTGGGAATCTGAGCCAATCAAAAGTAGCTTACACGGGTGCGGGGCTTAGGGCAACGTGAGAGTGGCGGTGGGTGAGGGGGTCGAAATTATCTGCAATATTGAGGCCGGGCTGGGAATCGAACCCAGCAGAGCCTGGTGAGGCACTCAACGGGTTTGCAGCCCGCGGGCAGCGCCAGCTACCTAGACCGGCCAGGGTGATTATACCGAAGGCCGGGGCTGGACGTCAGATTCGGCTGGGCGCGGACCTGTTGCGTGGCACGCGACTTCATATTACCGGAAGCTTGGACTTTTCCGGCCGCATTCTTCGTTTCGGTGCTGGCGATTACCAGCTACCTTTTTTTATATAGGGTCTTTCGTGCTTGACGCGAGTGCGCCCAGACAGGTTTATTTCTGTGCAACTAGTATTGGGGGACGAGCATCTCTATCGATATCAAAAGCAAAGGGCGGATTAGGCACACCGCCGTGGGACTTTATTTGATATTATAAGAAGTGGGCAGGGCTAAGCAGGCAGATTGAGACCAAACCAAGGAAGAGCGAAACCCTCAAGTTGAGACGCTGGGGAAAATATCGGCACAAGTACTGGGTACGCGCCCTGATTGTGGGCGTGTTGCTCACAGGTGAAATCCACCTCTTTTCTGCCGAAATCCTTCATCACCATGACGAGGTTGCCCGGGTCTGCCAGACTGAGCACCATGGTGGAAGATACCTGCACGCCGCCCAGGAACTCACTCCCCTCTGCCCCCTTTGCCAGATCGTTCGTAGCAACTCGGTCCGCCCGGCAGTTCAATCGCTTATTCAAAAGCCATACCAGGAATCCACTTATCAGCCTATAGCTCGGCAGGCGCGCGATTCAGCCTGCCTCGCGCTATCTCTGCAAGCCCGCGCCCCTCCTCTCTCCTGAAATCTTTGCCTCATTTCGATTCGAAGCAAAAATTCTCATGAGCCTCAAGGAGGAAGTTCATGTTTGGTAGGCGCACATCATTGTATATCTTGATTTTATCTCTCAGCTTAACCTCCCTCCCCGCCTGGGTAGCGGCAGGCAGTTCGACGGGGGGTGCCGGGACAGTGGCGGGGACGGTGAAAGACCAGTCGGGCGCCGTGATCCCCGGCGCTACCGTGACCCTCCACAATCCGGTGACCGGCTTGGATCGCGCGGCCTCCACAGACGCTTCGGGCAGCTTCACCTTTACCAACATACCCTTTAATCCTTATCACCTCACCGTTACCGATGCAGGTTTCACTCCGCATGTGCAAGACGTAGACCTCACTTCCTCGGTTCCCGTCAGCCTCAGCATCGTCTTGGAACTGGCGGGCGGAAAGACGACGGTGACGGTGTCGAGCGAAGCTTCGGACTTGGTCGAGGTTGACCCTACGACTCATACGGACGTGGATCGATCCCTGATCGACAAGCTTCCGCTCGAAAGTCAGTCCTCCGGACTCAGCTCGTTGGTGACGTTGACTACGCCGGGAATTTCCGCCGACTCTAACGGGCTCTTTCATGGACTCGGCGATCACGCTTCCAACTCCTTCTCCGTCGATGGCCAGCCGATCACCGATCAACAAAGCAAAGTCTTTTCCAATCAGCTACCGGAAGATGCCGTGCAGTCGCTGGAAGTGATCGAGGGAGCGCCTCCGGCGGAGTTTGGGGGCAAGACCAGTGTGGTGATCGTGGCGACCACGCGTTCAGGTCTCGGAGAGACTACGCCGCATGGACAGGTAACAGCTTCTTACGGAACCTTCGGGAGTTCGAACGGCGGATTCAATCTTGGTTACGGCGGAAAAAGCTGGGGTAACTTTATTTCCGTCAGTGGGTTGAATACCAGCCGATTTTTGGATGGACCGGAATTCAACGTCATGCACGACCGGGGAAACGAAGAAAATGTTTTTGACCGCGTCGACTTTAAGCCCTCGGGAAAGAACACGATCAATGTGAACTTCCAGTTTACGCGTTCCTGGTTCCAGACGCCCGATTCCTATGACGCGCAAGACGCGACAGCGTGGTCCGGACTCGTGGTTGACAACGAAGGCTTGGGCCCCAACGGGGCGGTCGTAGGACCGGCCGATCAACGTTCGCAGATCAAGACGATTGACATTGCGCCCACCTTGACGCGCCTGATGAATGAACACACGGTGGTCACGTTTGGGGGCTGGATGCGCCGTGATGGATACAACTACTATCCGAGCGGCGATCCTTTCGCCGATCTCCAGCCCGGTCTTCAGCGCCAGACCATTGGACAGGATCGTACCCTGACCAATGCCGGCGCTCGCGCCGATGTCGCCTACGTAAGGGGCATCAACAACATCAAGGCGGGAGCGGTGTTTCAACACACCTTTCTGACGGAGGACGACAGCTTTGGAGTTGTCGATCCCACCGCCAATGCTCCCTGTTCGAATGCTGATGGGAGCCCGTATACAAACCCGGGGCTCACCAATCCGGCGAATTGCACCGAATCGCTCCACGTGAATCCGGGTTTTATCCCCATCCTGGGATGCTACGACTTGACTCGAACGGCGCCCCTTCCGGGCTCCGACGGTTGCCCGAACACCACCAGCGGAATGTACGCCTATGACGCTCACTCCGACATCAAAGAGTTGGCCCTCTTCGTCCAGGATTCCATCACCTACAAAAACTGGAACTTCAACCTGGGAATCCGCGGCGACCTATATAATGGCATTGCCATTGCCCGCCAGGCGGAGCCGCGCGTGGGAGGCGCTTACAACATCAAGAAGACCAACACCGTGATCCGGGCTTCATATGCCCGCACCATGGAAACTCCGTTCAACGAGAATCTGATCCTGGCGAGCAATGGGTGCACAAATCCCGTGATCAACGCGATCATGTCATCGACCATCGCTCCCTGCGTCAACACCACGCCGCTGAGCCCCGGCACCCGCAATGAGTTCCACGCCGGCCTTCAGCAAGCCTTCAGCAAATACCTGGTGGTGGACGGTGAATACATCTGGAAGTACACGCAGAGGGCCTTCGACTTCAGCGTTTTGGGCAACTCACCGATCACGTTTCCCATCGAGTGGGCCAAATCGAAAATCCCCGGTTATGCCCTCCGCGCCAGCGTCCCCAACACCCATGGCTTCACGGCGTATGTCGTGATGTCGAGCGTGTCCGCGCGCTTTTTTGAACCACAGGTCAGCGGCATTGGCGCCACGCCGGCCTCGGCCTGCCCGACAACGACGGGATGCGAAGTGTTCCGCATCGACCACGATGAGCACTTTAACGAGACGACCCACCTGCAATACCAGCCGTTCAAGCGTGGCCCCTGGGTGGGGTTCAATTGGCGGTATGATAGCGGTCTGGTGGCCGGGCCCGTGCCGTGCGCGGGCGGAAATTGCGCCAACGGGCCGAACGGGACCGACTCCATCGTGGATGCGTCGATTATCACGCCGGACCAACAATTCCAGGCCGGACTCTCTTGCCACGGGGTGTTTGCGACCCCCACCACTCCGTTCAGTCCCAATAGCCTGTGCCCGGCGAACGAGTACGCTTCCAAGTATTTGAAGATTCCGGCGGCGGGGACAGAAAACGACGATCACAACCCACCCCGCATCGCCCCCCGCAACCTTTTTGATCTCTCGCTGGGTGAAGACAATATTTTCAACGGGGACAAGCACAAATGGAGCCTCCGCCTGTCAGCGATCAACCTGCTGAATAAGGAGGCGCTCTATAACTTCCTTTCAACCTTCAGCGGGACCCATTACGTGACGCCGCGAGCCCTTACCGTCGAACTGGGGTTCCACTTCTAATCTTAGCTGCAGCCTTAAATTCAGGCCCCGGGCGGGTTCGAACTCTTGTTCGCCGGCGCCTGACTTAATCTCTACCGATTAACCCGCTACCGGAAACGCCGATTCCTGCGCGCCCGGCGACACTTCACGGTAATATCATTGCCGTACGGACTGCCTGAGGAGAAATCGCCCTATGCCCGCCGCCAACCGCGAAAGACTGCCGGGACGATCCTGGGGACCCGGGACTCGACGACAATTCCTGTCACTTATAGCGGGCGCGACGTCGACGCTGGTGGCCTTGCCGGGCATCGCCAGCGCACTTCCCTCATCCTTCAAGTTGGGAATCATTACCGACGAAATCTCTGAGGAGCTTGACCAGGCGCTCGATTTCATCACGCACTATTCATTGGGCTATTGCGAAGTGCGCGAGATGTGGCAGAAAAACGTGATGTCCCTTTCCCGGGAGGAACTGAACCGCGCCAAAACGCTGATTGCCCGGCACGGTCTGCGGGTAAGCAGCATTGCCTCACCCATCTTCAAATATGCGCTGCCAGAGATGCCCGCCCACCCCGACGGCGCCTTGGTGTTTCATTCCACCTTTACCGAAAGCGACAGCTCCGAACTGTTGCGCAAATCCTTTGAGATTGCCCATTTTTTCGGCACGGATAAGATTCGGGTCTTCAGTTATTGGCGCGTGGCCGAGCCCGAGAAGGCCTACCCTTACGTACGCGATCGCTTGGCCAAAGCCGCGGACCTGGCCGCGCGCAACGGGATTATCCTGATGGTGGAAAACGAATACGACTGCAACGTCGGATCGGCAAAGGAGTTGGGACGCATCTTGCGTGATGTCAACTCACCCCACTTGCGCGCCAATTGGGACCTGGCCAATGCCGCCATGATGAACGATATTCCTTTCCCCAACGGCTATCGCGAGGTCGCGGGCCTGGTCAGCCACGTCCACGTGAAAGACGTAAAACGTGACCCGGCGTCCGGCCAGTTGACCTGGGCGCCCGTAGGCAGCGGTATCATCGACTGGCCCGGCCAACTCAAGGCGTTGCAGGAGGCTCAATACACTGGGACCCTGTCCCTCGAGACGCACTTTCGCCCCAATGGTGACGCCCTGGAAAATGCGCGAGCCTCCATCGAGGGTCTGCTTAAGATCATTCGCCGTCTCTCTTAGCGCGGATTTCTCACCTGCCCGAGCTGTTCTCATCGCGCGACACATATTATCAGGGGAAGCTTGAAACGGCGGGGCTGAACAGGCTACGGAAAAACGCTTAAATGCAGTCATCCTGAGCCTGTTCGCTGTCATTCTGAGCGCAGCGAAGAATCTCGCTCTGAGTATTTTCAAGGCAACGCGAGATTCTCCGTCGCTTCCTGTTCCTCTGCCGAAACTCGATGAACTACTCCTTTAAATTCAGCGGCCTAGTCAAAGCGGACGCGAGGCCGTTTTACTCGCTTTTTCGACCCCAGAACGTCCTTGGGGCCCTACATCCTTGATCCCCGCAGGGGATTCATACCGTAGCCGGGGACAACGCCCCCGGAAAACGCGCCCCCAAGTTAAGGTGCGACCCAGCTATAAGGGGTCGAATCCGGGCGGGCTCACACCGATGGTGCCTCCCGCGGCCCAGGGGAGTGCGACCCCTCCAGGGTCGGGAGTCGAAGGCCACACTTTCCGGGGGCGTTGCCCCCGGCTACTATCTTGTGCCCTTGCAGGGCGTGAAAAACTGAGTCGCGGGAAGCCACGACGCCTTGCTCGCACCATCCGCACGCTTGCACTTCGGCTTGAGTTCCTGCCGATGATGGGCAGCCGAACGGCTGTGAATGCTCAGAATGACAGTGCCGATGAGTTTCCCCTCAGCCTGTAAAGCCCTGCCCCTCCAAACCCATCTGCCGAAATCCGGCCTAGCCTCAATGCTGTGTTCACTTAAGCTGACCGTTCCCCATATTCGACCCCTCACCAACCGCCCTACTGTCACCCCTGCCTCTCCACTTCAGAATAAACCGCGGCGACTAGAAATCCCAAAATCCGTCCCTATCGTCAAATAGATACTTCATCATGTAAAGGATAACTAGTAAATTAAGGTCGGCTCTTTATGACACATCAATAAGATAGTTGACTTCCAAACAATTAATGACATAAAAGGGTAGTAGTAAATAATATTTCCCTCCGGCCATTAGGCACGGGCACGGGGGGCAAAACGGGAGATGGTCACAATCCAGTTTCAGGTGAGGGGACTTGAAACTGGTTTTCACATCTCCCCCTTATGGATCGTGGGATGGATTCGGGGAAAGGAGATATGGTAACTATGAAAACGCAGCCTAGGACTACGCAAGACTTGGCAAGGCAGGCCTTTGGATTGTTGTTGGAGCTACGCGAGCGCAAAAATGCTTACCAGCTTCTGACGAAAGCTCTCACTTTTCTGGAAATGCTGGTGCGGGAAAATGACGTTAAAGACGCACCCATGATGCTCTCTGTTCGTATAATGCAACTGCGGAAATCTTAGGCTACGTTGTACACGAGCGCTCCCATCGAACCCCGTGTCTGCAAAATCCCGGGTGCCCCTACACCTGATCCCCCGTAGCCCCTCATTTCCTCTTTCCGGGATCGAGATTTGTAGGTTCTTTCCCTGGGAAACCGCTCCCGGGCAGGTCGCCCCGGACGGTTCCAGCGCGCACCACGGGCTGGGCGAAAAGGCCCTCCCCATCGGGAGGGCCTTCGTGTGGGCTGTTCGCGCACATCCAGGGCGCACATACCCACCCCCGAGGATGGGCAAATCGAATCCCACTGGCGGCGTCCACACCTCACCCTGGGCGCGGCGAGCGTGGAGCTTTGGGCAATCTCGCCAATTTCGTGCCGTGGCGTGACGCTACTCTTGCGTAGGCGTGGCAGCGCTTTCCACAACCGCCGGAGCAACTTCCTGGCCTGCCCTGAGCTTGGACATCTCGCGTTGTAGTTCGGTCGCGAGATCCTCAAGGATGCGCAGTTGCTCGGTCCGGCGCTGAACCAACGATTCCAGCCGCGCCACCTGGCGCTGCAATTTGTGATTCTCGCGGCGAAGATAGATAAAGCTTCCGCCGGGGATTCCTACCGTCCCACTGGCGTCACTGAGCTTTCCCAGTTCCCCGGGTTTGATATCATGCAAAGGGGCAAGCCGGGACTGGGTTTGCTTTATCAGCGAATCCAATTCCTTCCGCTCCCCACCCGGCGGGCAAAGCTGCCGCAGGGCATTCAGCCGCGCCAAGTCGGGGTTATTGCGTCCCCTCTCCCAGTGCTGGACCGCTCCTTTGGTCGCGTTCAGCAACCGAGCCAAGCCCTCTTGGCTTACCTCGATCCGCTTCCGAACCTTGCGAACAACTTTTGCTGCCGTTAGTGTTTCCATATTGGCGTACCTCGCTTTCAAGATAAAAGTTGACAAATTCTAAATCTAGGCTAGAATATTTCGGTCTGCTCGCGGGGCCTTGCCCTCGGCCCATCCTCAGCCCCGCTGACGCTCGCCCCCACCACGGGTGAGTATCTTTTCCCCTCCGATCCATTGATCGGAGGAACCCGTCCCTGGAGAGGCAGCTTGACGTGAACGGTACTCCGAATATAATCAATCGAGAACGTACTTGACGATATAACTCTACCTCTCCATCTCTCCCGCCCACCGTACGGCCCCATCATTGGAGCTTCCTTGGGGTGATGGGTTTGAGCCGCACCCGTGCCTTCCCGGGAAATGCCCCTCTCGCGATTTTCCCGTCGGGCTGCGCTCCCTGGACCAAGCTGGACTGGGCTTCCATGGGCGTGGGCTACTCTCAGTTGGCGCTTTCTCGGCTAGGGTACTCGCCAAAATTGGGCCTTGACACAGCTTATCATACCACGTCCTGCAATTCTCAGCGCAACACAAATCAATGTCGAGGCAAAAAAAACGGAGGTTTCCCTCCTTTCCCGTCCGGCCCCTTTATTCTTCGCTCCCGTAGGCCAGCGGCTGTAGGATTTTCCCCGGTCGGGGGGAGCGGGGGCGCGTCGCCGCTCGGCAATCTCCTCCCATCAAGGCCTTCAAAACCCCTTAATCAATAAAAAAGACAAAGTATATGTCGAATCCTATGAACGGTTTACCTCCTCTCGCGGGTCTTCCGCCCCGGCCCGCCTGCGAGCCTTGTGCGCACTCGCGCCCAGCCTTGCCAGCCTCCCGTGCCCGCCACGCTTGCACTGTTAACCCCCCCGGCGGACCTTTTACGGGCAGAACCGTCCGCCGCCACGGCCGCGTTGCCGTCGGCGCGGCGCTCGGTAAAAGGGTGCGTTTTACCCGCCCTCTTCCCGGGACTCTCGGTGTGCCGTTACCAACGACTTCTGCATTCGGACGCGGAAGCGATGCATTTTCAATCTCATCAGCCAATGTTTTTGCTGTCGCTCCACGCGCCCATCGGCATTTCCGACGATGATCCCGATAATTCCCGCCGGCGAGACCGAAAACGGCAGGTTGCGGAGCGCGAATCGTCAATAGTGGACGAAGCCGCCCCAGCACGGAGCTAAAGGTCGCTCCCGCGGCAGCCCGGTTTCTTCGCCCCAGAAAGGTGTCTTGTCCATGCCAGAGACGCAGGCGCGAAATGTCCCGGTCATTGCGACGGGCTTGCCGCGAGAGAGCGCCTTTGTACGGTCGGCCACGCTTTGGGGCTACCCTGCGACAAGGTAAGAAGATCCGCTGACGGGCATGATGGTGTGCGCCTCGGAACCCCGATGCGCAGCTTACCGCTGCAAGCTGCTCGGGGTTCGGGACTGGAAAATAGTCAGGATGGCATTACATCGGCGGGGCTAAACAGGCTGCGGAAAAAACCCTGCGGCGCTTGGCGCTAGCCCGAACTTCTCACCAGCCCGTGGGCAGCGATGCTGGGAAACCCCCAAGGGGCGCGCCAACGCCCGGCGAAATTGTTTTGCGCTTAGCGATCCGTGCTAAGCAGTTGGTCTGAAGGATCGTTTCGTGGATCGCCCCTTCAGGGCTCGGCCGCGTGACAATCTGGAAACCCAGGCCGTCGGCCTGGGCTAAGTTATCACGCCCCTTTGGGGCTTGAAAGC
>JBEKQO010000158.1:0-19386 GCA_049519635.1 Terriglobia bacterium
GCGGTCTCCGCCGGACGCGATGCCAAAACCGGCGAAGAACATTTCCCCAAACTTGAACTGGTGCGCATCACCCTTCCCCGGCGCGTCTACACGCAAGCGCACATGGATGTGGTGGCGGAATCGGTGCTGGAAGTCTACGAGCATCGCGAGCAAGCGCGCGGCCTGCGCATGACCTACGAGCCCAAATACCTGCGCTTCTTCCAGGCGCGGTTTGAGCCGGTCGCCTGACCGCGTCACTGGGCTGACTTGCGCCATCCCAATAGGCGATCAAAGTTGGCGTGCAAGCCGATCCAAAACCACACGGCGGTCGAGTCTTCCATTACGCCCATGGCGCGATATCACAGGCCGATGCGCACCGAATAAATGTTGCCCTCTTCGTCCACCTTCTTGAAGCGAAGACTGGGATGGTGCGGGTCGTTGCCAAACAATCGGTATGCACGGCGGGCATGTTCGCGAACTTCTTTGGGAAGGCGCGAATGAGCGGCTAGCGCGGAGGTAGGCGCTACCCGCTCTGCATCCCGGAATCTCCTCATTTTGACCCACATTGAAGCGGTCTTACGACGTGGCCTCCCCTTCATGCGCGAGAAGTTTACGGCAGATGCGAATCAAGCGGCTGTGCGGTATGGTCTGGTTCGGGTTCAACATCACCAGTTCACCCTGGCAGAAGCTGCTGTAATACCAGCGGGCGAGCAAACTGATATGTTCCCACGGAGGCAGCGCAAATGGAGCCGGCCGGCTAGCTTCCCCGCCGAGCGATTCCATCATGTCGTGGAGCTGGCGGTCGAGCGGAGTGGGGTCGGGTACATTTTCATCGAGCGACAGCGTGGCGGGGCCGCGAATCTCGCCCCCGATGATCCGGAAGAAGACCACCGATTTCGCCTCGGCCCCCGGCAATACCACGACGGCATGGAGGTCGCGAAGATTTCTTACCAGGTCAGGCCGCTGGCGCAGCACCTCATTCAGTTTCTCGATTCGTTGATGGATCTTGGCAGCCTGCTCAAATTCCAACGATTCGGAGGCCTGCGCTCGCTCCGTTTCCAGGGAGCGCAGGAGGGAATGGCCTTGCGAATCCAAAAACTCGACTACTCCCTGCACTTCGCCTTGGTAGTCAGAATCAGTACATCCGGCAAAGCAAGGGGCCATGCACATGTGCAACTGCGAGTAGATACATCCGGGATGGGAAGGGTCCGGATTCAGCTCCTCCACGCAGCGGCGAATCTTGAAGAAGTCCAGAAACTCGCCGGCAAAGCGCTCCGCCACGGCCATGGAGGGAAATGGGCCGTAATAGAACGAGCTGTCTTTCACCATCCGCCGCGTCGGGTAGCAGCGCGGGAAGCGGTTCTTCATTTTCAATTTCAATAGCGCCGGAGGCTTCAGGCGCATGCGATCGCGATACTGCCGGGGAAAGTGATGCCGGTTCAGCAGATAAAGAAACCACATCCCTTCAAATGCCGAACCTACTGGTTCATATTCAATGCGAGACGCCAGTTCGCGCAGATTCAGCATTCTCGAACCTGGCCGCCGGGGGGATAGCAAGCGCGAGAGGCGCCGGCGCAAATCGGCCGTGCGCCCGAGATAAGGCGCGGCAGGAACTCCCTCGCGAGGAGCTGGGAACAAGGCGAACACGGCGGAGCAGGACGGAAGCCCTTTCAGGAAGCCGTCCGCTTCCGGGCTCGCTTCAAACGGAGTGGCAAAGCGAAGATGCATATACGATCCGCCAAATGGGATTCTATCGGTGGGATAAAGCTTGGGTCAAGGAGTGACGCTGCGGGGCTTAGCCAAGAAGAGCGGTGGCCACTTCCCTGCCCCAGGTCTCCGTCAAAATCCGATGGGTTTGAAAAGGTCCCCTCACCCCCCGCCCTGCGGTGGGTGAGGGGGCCCTTCCGGAACAGATGGATCAATAATTTCCTCCAACCTCTTAAGTGAACAGTGTTGGCGCTAACGGTCTGTGCTGCGGGATAAGTAAGGACTTAAATCAAAACTGCTCTAGACTTTGACGGTGCCCAGATCCTCCCCCCAAAGCGGTGGACATCGCTGGAAGGTTTTGATAGGCTGGCTCTGCGGTTCTAAACTAGGGCTTCAAAGCCTGTCAAGCAAAATGTACTCGCTTATCGACAATTTGATGTTGCCGAGTGCAAGGTCGCGACGCGCCTAGAGCGCGGCGGTGTTGAATGCAAATCCGACTTTGGGGCGTACGAGGCTCCACACCCACTCCTGAGCCCCGAAACTCTCGCTACGGCGGCAATACCTGCTGCATTGAAGTTCGTCTAGCCGACAACACACTGATCATCCTGGATTGCGGGAGTGGGATGCGCGCCCTGGGAAAGAGCTTGGAGAGCGAATTTGGCGAGCGGCCGATTCACGCTTCTCTTTTTCTGACCCACTTTCATTGGGACCACATCCAAGGGATCCCTTTCTTCCTGCCTCTTTACCAGCGTGGAAACCGGTTCATGTTCCATTCCGTCATGCGGACGGATTCCGGGCTGAAGGACGCAAATGGCCAATCCTTACTTTCCTGTAAACATGGGAGTCATGAGGGCACAGCGCTGCTTTTCCAACCTGGATGGCCAGCCGGTCAGCTTGCAGGGAGCCACTCTGCGCTCAGCACCGCTGAACCATCCCCAGGGGTGTGTGGCGTATAGAGTTGATGCGGACGGCGGGGCGTTTGTCCTCGCCACCGACAACGAGCCCGGATCGCCCGCCCATGATCAAGCCCTCCGTGATTTGGCCCAAAACGCCGACGTTATGATGTACGACGCCCAATACGCTCCCGAGCAATTGACGGGGGAAAAGAGAGGTTGGGGACACAGTTCCTGGCTGGAAGGGGTGCGCATTGCACGGGAGTGCAAGGTGAAGAATCTGATCCTGTTCCATCATGACCCTGATAGTGATGATGACCATATTGACGGGCTTGTGGTGAGGGCCCGGCAGGAGTTCCCGAATACATGGGGCGCGAACGAAGGTTTGACGATTTCCCTTCCCGACGGGGCCGTCACCCATGCCATGCAGACCGGCGGCAGCGGGCGCCGAGTCGATCGCCGATACCATGTGGAACTACCATTGCGCGTCACGTGGCGCGATCCGGAGGGTAAACCGTGCGCGACGGACGGGATGGCGAAAGATATTTCACGGTCCGGCATTTTCTTCGTCGTCCCCACGATCATTCGCGCCGAAGAGCCGGTGAACTTGGAACTCGTGCTACCCGATGAGATCACCCACCACGGCGAACAGCGGATAAGGTTTGTGGCCCGCCCCTTACGGCAGGAGAAAGTCGGCGACCCCCTGCGCGAAAATGGATCGGGAGTTGCCGTGGCAGCGACCCTGGAGATCAGCAGCGACGAGCAGCCTCTTCCCCTGGGTCCACCCTCACTCTAGACAAGCCGTCGAAACCCCGCTTGTTTCTCACCCCTCGCGGCGAACAGCTCGAATGGGGGAGAAATTCCCGCTCATACCAATTTTCGGTCAAACGTAGAGTATTAAAGCGGGACTGGCCGCAAGCAAAACGCGACTCTCTGTGTCCTCTGCGCTTCTCAAGCCTTAACACCGAGCACACTGAGCATCTCAGTGACCTCCGTGTTGGGTCTTTTCGGGCCACTGAAGACACAGAGACAGTCCCGCGGCCTGGATAAATAGCCACCATACATCTGCTTGGCGGGGAACACACGATGTGTAACGTTCGATTGGAATGATGCGTCGAATTGGGTGATTGCTTAATGTGAGCGCGGAAAGAAAGGGGCAAGTTTGTCATAGGTGGCAAATAGGTCCTCCGGCTGGACGCGCGTTTCCCCCACGACCGTCATAAAGTTCGAATCCCCGGTCCACCGCGGCAGGAGGTGAAGGTGCAAGTGATCTGCCACGCCCGCCCCGGCACATTTCCCTAAGTTCATTCCAAGGTTATAGCCTTCGGGATGATAGCATTCCTTTAATGCCGCTTGGAGGCGTTGCGTGAGCCCCATCATCTCCACCAGCGTCTCCGGCGTGACCTGATCGAGGTTGGCCACATGGGCATAAGGGGTAACCAGCACATGGCCAGTGGTGTAAGGATAGAGATTGAGCAGGATGAGGTTCTCCCGCCCTCGAAACAGCACCAAATGTTCGCGGTCGTGGGAAGGGTCTAACGCCAACTTCTGGCAGAACGGGCACCCTTCACCTTTGCCTGCCTGGCTGACGTATCGATATCTCCAGGGACTCCACAAATAATCCATAATTACCGAAAGCCCCGTGAGGGGGAACACGAATTCCTAAGGAGTCGCCGGGTTCGGGGCCGCTGGCGGGAGAGGTGGTGGAGCAGCAGGGGTCTCCGTGGACGGGGATGTATTCACCAAGTCTTTCAATTCCTTGCTGGGCTTGAAATAGGGAATTTTCTTGGCCGGTACGTCCACGCGCGCGCCGGTTTTGGGATTTCGCCCGATGCGGGGCTTGCGCTGGCGCGTGCGAAAACTTCCAAAGCCGCGGATCTCAATCTTGTCGCCGGCCTTGAGCGACTTCACAATGCTGTCAAAAATGGTCTCGACGATGATCTCAGAGTCTTTGCGGCTCATTTCCACGGCACGCGAAACATCCTCGATCAATTCAGCTTTCGTCATAATGATCTCCTGCTGCGAGGTTTGCTGGCATTTTGTACAGCAATCCCTGATTATAGAACCGCTGTCTTGTTCTCGCAGTAACCTTTGCGGGTAAACGGTATTCTTGCCTCGTCGCCTTCCACCAAAATATTAGCTTAAATACGCCGTCCTGTCCGTCACCAGCCTGTGTTAGCTCGTAAAAGTGATGCCTGCGGAGGACAACGCTTCCGCCATGGTCGACAATCTTTCGGGTTCCTTCGCCTTGGGTGCCGCCGGCTCAGGAGGAGGTGGAGGAGGCGCCGCTTCCTTCGTGCTCAACGCAATCTTCCGGTCTCCGGGATTCAGGCGGATCACTCGAAATTCGTGCTCGCTTCCCACTTCCAGTTTAGCATTTCCGCTGCCGCCCTGCCCATTAGCCATTTCCGAGACGTGGCACAGGCCTTCAATCCCTTCCTGAAGCTCAACGAATACTCCAAAAGACACCTGGCGAGAAACTTTGCCGTGGACCATGTCACCGACATTTATCTTAGCAAAGAAACTTTGCCAAGGGTCTTCTTCCATTTGTTTCAGCCCCAAAGCCAGGCGCCGATTCGCGGGGTCCAAGGCCAAGACGACAGCGTCAACCTTTTGCCCTTTCTTCAGAATCTCCGTGGGGTGCTTGATATTGCGATTCCAGGATATGTTGGTGAGATGAATCAAACCGTCAACCCCATCCTCGATTTCCACAAAAGCGCCGAAGTCCGTCAGGTTCCGCACTCGGCCCTGCACCACTGCGCCTAGCGCGTACTTCTCGACCACGGTGGTCCACGGATCCGGCAAACTCGCCTTCAGACTCAGGGAGATCCGCCGCTTGGACATATCAACTTCCAGAACACCCACGTCAACGCGGTCGCCCATCTTGAGAATCTTGGAGGGATGACGGAGGCGCTTGCTCCAGCTCATTTCCGAGATGTGGACAAGCCCCTCCACTCCGGGCTCAAGCTCCACGAAAGCTCCATAATCCGTCAGGCTCACAACCCGGCCGGCGACGCGGTCACCCTCATGATATGTGCGGGGCACCATCTCCCAGGGGTCCGGGGTAAGCTGCTTCAGACCAAGCGAAACACGTCCCTTTTCTACATCGTGCTTGAGAACTTTGAGGCGGATTTCCTGGCCGACCTGCACGACCTCCGAGGGGTGACTCACGCGTCCCCAGGCGAGATCCGTAATATGCAAGAGCCCGTCTATTCCCCCCAGATCTACGAAAACACCGTAATCAGCCAGATTCTTGACCTTCCCCACCACCTCGGCGCCCTCTACCAAACGCTCCGCCAATTCGCCCTTGCGGCGATTGAGTTCCTCTTCCAAAGCCAATTTGCGGCTTACCACCACGTTGTTCCGCTTGCGGTTGATCTTGATGATCTTGCAAGTGATCTCCTGGCCCTTTAACTCGTCTACGTTGCCATGCACCCGGACATCGGCGTGCGATGCAGGAAGAAAGGCCGGGACTCCGACGTCTACGGTTAAGCCACCCTTGATGCGGTCGATCACCCGCCCGGTAACGATGGTCTGCTTCTGGAAAGCCCGTTCAATATCTTCCCAGACTTTGCGGCGCACCGCCTTCTGATGCGAGATCTCAACCCGCCCCGTCACTTCATCATACTGCTCGATCCAAATATCCACCGTGTCGCCCGGCGCGACACTGACTTGACCTTCACTGTTCAGGAATTCGGCGAAGGGGGCGGTAGCTTCCGTTTTCAGACCAAGGTCGACCACAACCTCGCCGTCCGCTACCTTAAGAACCTTACCCTGCACAACCTCGCCTGGCACCAGCGGAACCGCCGAAAGGGTCTCCATGCCGGCAAGCAGATTCGACATCTCGCTGCTTTCGGGGGTACCGGAGGTGAGCGTGCTCACTTCAACGGGTTGTTCAAGGTCAGTTCCAGCCTCCTGTGAGCTGCGATTATCCTCATAGGACATCAACGTGCCTCCCTCCTAATACCCGACGCAGACAAACAGGAAAGGCTAATTCTAACCCCGCAGACAAACCGAAGTCAATCGAACCTGCGCGGATTTCAGGGTTTCCTCAAAGTTGCGGGTGTCGCATACCTCCATGGCTATGAATCACCCGCGAAGCAACCCCTCCCCCCCACTACTTGCAAATCGTGGGGCCCCCGCCGCCTCGCGGTTCCCCCTCCTCCCAAGACAGAGAGGGAGAAATCAAAATCACAGCCCTCTCCCAGGGGAGAGGGTGCCCGACGGAGGAGGGTAGGTAAGGGATCCCTTTGAATCCCATTAGACATTGACGGTGCCCTGGCGCGGATTTGCTCAGGTGCGGATGAGAATTTTGATGGTCCCATTAGAGTAGTAACGAATGCCCCGCACGAAACGAGCCTGGCCAAGTTCAGGATAAAAGCCATCTCCGCCGAAACGTGCACGAAGGCCGCGCTAAAGTTGCTTTTACCGCGAATATCCAACCCCAATTACGAGGGCTGGTCATGATTGCACAAACTCCTGAGCGCAATGGAGCAGACAAGCGTCTTCGCCGCTTCTATATTGATACTTAGGGGAAGCGTAAGAACGCCTTCCTATTATCATGAGAGGTTAGACATGGAAACCAAAAGGAAACCTCGCGACGAATCTGCCAAAGCGACACTCGCCCGCGTCAAGAAAGAAATGGCGCAGCCCCGAGTCGCCAAGTCTGCGAGGCAGGAGGAGTGAACCAGACAAGGGCCACCCTGGCCGCGTCAAAACCGGTAGCCGCCAAAGCTGCATTTGGAAAGCTCGCTTTCGAAGCGCCCTTCGACCTCTTTGCGACTCAGCTTCGTTTCCACTTTGTTTAAGAGGATCGAGTAAACGACTTCGTTGCCTTCGATCTGAGCGGTGAGAAACGTGGAGTTCATCAGTTCGTCGTAGCTGAATTTCACCTTTCTGCCGTCTGCAAGTCTTCTTATCCACTCGTCGCCTGACATTTTCGTTACCCCGCAAATTTCAAGCGCAGGAGACGCCTTGCGATTCCCGGCGAAGGCGGTGGCCAGCGCCGTCATACACCCAGGCAGCGTGCGCCGGCGCCTTTCAACCCAAGTTCTTTAGGTCAGTTTCTCCCCATGCTCAGACTCTCTTTGCGAGCTTCCGAAGGGGCGGGGCTTAACAGGCTGCGAAAAACCCTACAATGCTGTCATCCTGAGCGCAGCGAAGGATCTCGTTCTCAGCATTTTCAAGGCAATGCGCGATTCTTCGTCGCCGCTGCTCCTTAGAATGACAGCGCTCACGAGTTTTTCCGCAGCCTGTTAAGCCCGCCGAAATCGCGCCCCCCGCGCTCCCGGACCCATGGCGAGAAATTCGGGCTAGATTCTTTTGCCTTGGCAGCGAACCAGTTCAATTGCCGGCTCCTCCCAGGGCCTCTCGCATCTCGCTTCTTCACCGAACAAACGAGACTGTGGGCCAATCAACTGCTGCGGGTTATCCAGTTTCTCAGCCTTTTATTTCTTTTCGGGGTCACTGCTGTCGCTGTGGGGAGAGACAGCCTTCTTGACTCCCTCACCGATTTTCTTGCCTCCCTTGCCCACACCCTCACCCAGGTCCTTGCCTGCCGCTATGGGTTTGCCTTCCTTCATCTCGTGGCCGACTCCTTCGCCGCCCCTTCCTACATCTTTGCCGGCGCCTTTGAAATCGCCCTCGGCCGACTCATGCCCCACTCCCAGTTTGCCAGCCGTCTCGTCGTCAAGGTGTCCCGTGACCGGCAGGTTCTCCGCCGTCTGATATTGGCGAATCGCCGCTCGGGTTTGGGCACCCATGACGCCATCGATCGGCCCCGGGTTGTAACCCTTGTCGCGCAGAGTCTCCTGCACCTTCTTAACGTTGCCGTGATCGGATGCGGAAGCACGGGATATCAGGCTCAGCCCTAACATTACCGTCATCACCAGGACGAAGACAACCTTGGTTCGTACTGCTTTCATGTTTAGAAACATGTTACTCCTCCATTTTGAGTGTAGATACTCGCTTGAAATCCCCGGGCCCACGCAGCCCTCCCTTCGGCGACGTGGCCTTGGGGTTCTTAATTTTCAACTTGTCCGCCACTTGCTTCACCTTTAGAACGGAAGAAGCAACCTTTTCGGCACGCGCGCGCCGAGTCTTTGATCTGAGCTCGCCGGTTAGGTTGACGACCCCATTCTTGATATCGAATTTCACACCCTTGTGAAGCCTAGGGGTGATGAGCGCGGCGTCTAGGTTGTTCCCGACGCCCGCGTCTAGATCAGCGTTCACCGCCTTCGCCTCGCTTTCGATACCGGGAGCTGTCACGGCAATTTCCTTCGCCACAACTTGCCCCGGGGCGATTGACCTGAGGAGGGATTCAGCCTCTACCTTCTCCCCCTCCGCTACGCCATGTCCGCCATGGATCACTACACCTTCGTCGCGATCCTGACTTACGGCGACATCTTTGAGGTCAGGCTGATCGAGCGATTTGCGGGCGCGGTTAGAAACACCGGCCGACCTCTTGGATCGTGAACACGCTACGAGGATCCCCACTACTCCCAGAGTGAGCAGGCTTACGCAGTTGCGCAATTTCATCTTTCTCCTTAGATGGGACGCAGGATTGGTCCTGCATTCCCCGGCCCCGGTCGTATCTTGCCCGTTCTTCCCCCCGGGCCACTGCAACCCCGGCAGCATGGTGGCGTGTTCGCTCCTTCCTGCGCACCAACCGTCTGGCCTCTTCAAGAGGCCAGCAGCCTGCGCTGCCCGCCATTCCTGCGTAAACGCTGGTGTCGTTGAGGCTATCTCCGTTCTCCTCCCAACATGGTTTGGTCACTGGGGTGCGGCCGAGTGCGCGTATCCGAACACATTGCAACCCCTCAGACAAATGCCGCCCGAACGGTCGCCCGCCGAGCCGGACCAGTACCGCCTACATTCTTTCCGCCTTCCTTTCCACTGTCTGTACTGTCTTGCTCATTGCACTGGTCAAAATGAGTCACTCCCTAGCCCGGATTTCTCACCACGGGGCTGGAAGGGCGGAGCTTTAGCCCCACCTTTCCAAACTGCGGCGAGAAATCCAGGCTAGGCACGATGCTTAATGAGGTGGGTCCAGGGTCGGCCCTACTGAGTTTGCGTTCGGCGAAAGCGTGGGGCCACCGCATAGTTCAGTTGCACGAGAAGGATGAAGGCGATACTCCAATAAGTGCTGATGACACACAGAAGGGCGCCGGCGGCGTAAAGCGCCTGGCCAATCATAATGCGCCGACAGATTGCCGCAGGGACATCGGCGGGAATGTCATCTTTCACCAACCCTGCCCGCAGGGCGTATCCCCAACTGCCGTACAAAATCACTCCCAACAGCAGAATGTTGCCCCAGTAAACCAGGAGCGCCGCGCGGTAAACCATGAACTCCGCCAGCAGCATGGTTGAAAACGGACTGATGGTCACGGCAAACAGAAAACTCAGGTGAATCCAGGATAGATGCCGGTCGGAGCGCGCCAGATGATTGAGCTGAGTCTGTTGGCCGACCCAGAAAATTCCCAACGTCAGGAAACTCATCAAATAGGTCAGCAATCGAGGCAGGAGGGCTACCAACGCGCGCCACAAGTCGTGCTCACTGTGGATCGCTCCGGCGGCCGGAAGACGCAGATCCAAAACCATCAGCGTCATGGCGACGGCGAAAATACCGTCGCTCAGCGCGGTCAGCCGCTCCACGCTCTGCCCCGCGATGCGGTTGTAGGATACGGTCATAATACTGGCCCGGGCACACGGCCCATAAGCGTAAAGATGAACGCGCCTAGCCGGGTCTGCGCCAAGGTAGTGGCGACATCAGCATCCTGCTCAGGGGGTCGTGATTATGCCGTCCCTGCCGCGGCTGGAGAGGTATTTCTCCTTCCCTTTTTCCCCACGGCTGTCGCCGTGGGCCAAATTATGCCGCCCGCCAAGGCGGGCTGTAGGGTACCCCACCAGTCAAGTTAGCGCTTATCGCTCTGGGACCGCAATCCTAAATCCAAGGGGGGGATGTCGCAGCCTCACTCAGGGTGGAATTTGTAGCCCGCTTGTTTGATGGCCTTGCGGTAGTCGTCGGAACTCATTTCCACAAGTTTGCACATTTCGTAGAGCCGCGAGCGTAACGTGATCCCCAACTGGTTCAGAGTGAATTCAACATCGGGGAACGGTTCGCCGGAAATCTGGCGGCCCTCACGCCGGCCGGAGGCATCTCCAAAAGGCAGGGTCGTGGTAATGAGCGTCACTTTTTTGTAGTTATAGCGTGAGTTGATAATATGCTGCAAGGTCTCCTTCACCCAGCCGCTGGGATTGGAGGCGGCCAACTCATCGAGCAAAAGCACCTCCGCGTCCAGGACCGGTTGCAGGACGCTGAGCTCGGTACTCTGGGTTCCGGGGTTGTAACTGTCGCGGATGGTCTTCAGCAATTCGTGGAAATCGTAGAAGAGGCATTCCACACCTTTGCGCAGCATCAATTCCCGAAGCACCGCCACCGCCAGGTGTGTCTTCCCCACTCCCGTGGGCCCCACAAAGAGCAGGCCAAAGTCGGTGGGATATTCCTCCACAAATTTTCCGGCACAGATTTTCGCCCCCGACAGACTGGGGTTCGCTTGGCCCGAGTCCATGTTCTTGCGGACGTCAAAATTTGATAACTCGCAGTGCTCATAGCGAGGGGGGATGCGCGCCTCCTTGAGCAGCAGGGCCGAGCGCTCGAGGTTCTGGCAGTCGCAGGGCGTGACGCGCCGAATGCCATTCACCTCCACCGGTTTCCATCCCGTTCCGTCACACTGGGGGCAGTCTTTTTGGGCCATGGTCATTAATCCAGGTGTCAGGTGTCAGGTATCAAGTGCCAGGAAAGAGTTCGGGATAAAGGTCAAAGTATAAAGGGTGAAGGAGAAGAGTTAAAGGGTGAACGACAAAGGATAAACGACCAAGCCTACTTTTTTAACCTTCACCATTTAACCTTTCCCCTTCACAATGCCACATTCGAAATGCATAACACCCAAAGCCAGACACCCGACACCTGATCCCTGACACCTATTTTCGGGCGCGAATGATTTGCAGCGGTGCCATGCGCACCAAGGCATTCTGAATCCCCTCGCGGTCCTTCTCCGACCGCTCCAGAAATTCCTTTTGCACGTAATCGACGAAGGCCTGCATTTCATCCTGCATCAACCGCATGCGTCGGCGCATGTTCAAGATGATCTCGATCCCGGCCAGATTTACACCCAAGTCGCGAGTAAGGTTCAGGATGGTTTCAAGCTGCTCTAAATCGTCTTGCGTGTAAAGGCGCGTGTTGCCGTTGGAGCGCGACGGAATCAACAGGCCTTCACGCTCATACAGGCGCAGCGTTTGGGGATGAATGTTGTACATATCCGCCACGACCGAGATCATGTAGCCAGCCTTGCTTCGAGTTTTTCTGCCGCGTTTGGCCATGGGAGTAGGTTACTGGTTACAGGTAACAGGTTACAGGCAAGCCGGTAGCGCCTGTTATTTGGGTCCGCGGTTCTTACATGCAATCGACGAAAAGCCGCAGACCTTGGAAAACAGGTCGGCGCTACACGGTTCCCGCTCAACCGTGAGCTGTAAGCTGTCAGCTCGCCAAGCCTACGGCCTAGACCCCGCCGCCTTCAAATCCTTCCTGGGGTCGTCGGGATTCAAGCGCGAGAGTTCGCGAAGGATTTCCTTGGTGCGCTCATCGGCGACGCGCGGCACCATGACCTGAACCTCCACAAATTCGTCGCCCCGAAGCTCTCCCGAGGACTCGCGAAGCGATGGCGCGCCCTTGCCGCGCAGGCGCAACTTCTGTCCACTTTGCGTGCCGGGAGGAATTTTGATGGTACTCAAACCATCGATGGTGGGGACATCGACTTTGGCGCCCAAGGCCGCCTCCGTAATCGTGACGGGCAGCTTCACGTAAAAGTTATCGCCCTTGCGCTCAAACACCAGATGCGGCTCCACCTCGGTAACGATGTAGAGATCTCCCGGCGGGCCTCCCTGAATTCCCGCATTACCCTTTCCCGGAACGCGCACGCGCGAACCGGTGTCAACCCCGGGAGGAATCCTCACGGTCAATGTTTCGGGGGTGTGAATTGAGCCTGTGCCGCCGCATTTGGGGCAGGGCCGGCGCTGTTTGCCTGTCCCCCCGCATTGCGGGCAAGTCATGTCAAAGCGCATCGCGCCAACCTGCTTCGTCGTCTTGCCGGTACCGTGGCAAACCCCGCAGGTAACCGCCGGACCGGGGATTGTGCCGGTTCCATGGCAGGCGCTGCACGCATCCTCACGCGCCACGGTGATCCGCACCTGGGCGCCCCGGATGGCGTCCCAAAAACCTAAATGCATCCGGTATTCAATGTCAGCGCCTTTTTCCGGCTCCTCACTCGCCGCCTCGCGCTCGCCGTGAGAAAAAATCTGGGAGAAGATATCGCGGAAGCCGCCACCAAACCCGCTGGTCCGCCTTCCTGCTTCGACGTCAGAATCATCCATGTTGGAAAAATCAAAACCGGAAAAGTCCACGCCGGGTGGGGGTGAATTCGGGGGGCCGGCCGGACCGGGACCGTAACCGCCGGGGGGCAGGTTGTCAGAATAGAATCCGTACTGATCGAATATCTTGCGCTTTTTCTCATCGCTCAAGACTTCGTAGGCTTCGGAAAGTTGCTTGAATTTCTCTTCGGCGCCCTTGTTCCCAGGATTGACGTCCGGGTGATATTTGCGTGCCAGGTGGCGGTAGGACTTGCGGATTTCCTCCGGCTTGGCGTCGCGACTGACGCCCAGAATCCCGTAATAGTCTTTTTGTGTGCCAACGGCCATAGTGAACTCAGTAGTTAGTGGTTAGTGGCTAGTGCTTAGCTGTCAATTGCCTTCGCCTTCGCGAACCTTTTTCGTGTGCTCCTCTTTCCAGAAGGCGCAAGAGCCACCCGCAGCACACGATCGACCGACAACTAACCACTAGCCACTAGCCACTGCTTTTTTCAGTTCTTGCTCATCTCCAAAATCGGTCCGAGATGATCGGGGCAGCGCGAGGCAATCCAAGCCTCCAGGTGCTTGCGGACTTCCGACCCTGTGGCCAAATCCCAAACCTCGGTCTCTACTTCCAAAAAGTGCCGCCAACTGCACACGGGGCATTGGACGGGCACTTGGGCATGATGTTCCATAGTTTTGTCCATAGCTGACAGCCAACATCTTGCAGCTAACAGCCGACAACTCACAGCTAACAGTGGGAACAAATTCGCTCCGTGACTGTCAGCTTTCGGCTGTCGGCCGCCAGCTCTTAACGCTCAGTTCTTCTTCTTATCGTCGGAGTCCACAACCTCCGCGTCGATCACTTCCCCTTCGCCTTTGGCTTTGCCCTGGTCTGCGCCGCCGTCGGTGGGACCTTGCTGCGCCCCAGCCGCGCCTGCACCGGCACCGGCGTCCGCGGCGGCCTTGGCGGAAGCCGCTTGCTTGTACATGGCTTCAGCGAGCTTGTGAGAAGCCGTCGTCAACTTCTCCACGGCCGCGGTGATCTTGGCCGTGTCGTTTTCTTGAATGGTCTTCTTCGCCTCTTCCAGCGCCGCTTCGATTGACTTGGCATCGTCTTCCGAGATCTTCTCGCGATTATCTTTGAGCAGCTTCTCCACGGAATAGATCATCGAATCGGCTTTATTCTTGACCTCCACTTCCTCTTTGCGCCGTTTGTCTTCCTCGGCGTGGAGATCGCCTTCCTTGGTCATGCGCTCCACCTCTTCTTTGCTGAGGCCGCTGGAAGAGGTGATGGTGATCTTCTGCTCCTTGCCCGTCCCCAGGTCCTTGGCGGAGACGTTCAGGATGCCGTTGGCGTCAATGTCAAAGGTCACCTCAATCTGCGGTATCCCGCGCGGCGCGGGCGGAATGCCGATCAGATGGAATTTTCCCAGGGTGCGGTTGTCTTTCGCCATCGGCCGCTCGCCCTGAAGCACGTGGATTTCCACCGAGGTCTGGCTGTCCGCCGCCGTGGAAAAGGTCTCGGTCTTGCGGGTGGGAATCGTCGTATTGCGCTGGATCAGCGCGGTCATGACACCTCCCAAGGTTTCCACACCCAGAGTCAGCGGGGTCACGTCGAGAAGCAGCAGGTCCTTGACCTCGCCTCCCAGCACGCCCGCCTGAATGGCCGCGCCCACCGCCACCACTTCATCGGGATTGACGCCCTTGTGGGGCTCTTTGCCGAGAAAGAGATCCTTGACGATCTGTTGCACGCGCGGGATGCGGATGGAACCGCCCACCAACACCACTTCATCGATCTTGTCGGGAGTCACGCCGGCATCCTTCAACGCTTGCTTTACCGGGCCCACCGAGCGCTGGAAAATATCCTCGCACATCTGCTCGAAGCGTCCCCGCGTCAGTTTCATCGCCAAGTGCTTGGGACCGGACGCGTCCGCCGTAATGAAGGGCAAGTTGATCTCGGTTTCGAGCACCGTGGAGAGTTCCATCTTGGCCTTCTCCGCTGCTTCCCTCAGACGTTGGAGGGCCATGCGGTCCTTCGCCAGGTCAATGCCCTGATCCTTGTTAAACTCCGCGACAATCCAATCCATAACGCGCTTGTCAATGTCGTCGCCGCCCAAGTGCGTGTCGCCGTTGGTGGACTTCACCTCCACCACGCCTTCACCCACTTCCAGGATGGAAATATCGAAGGTGCCGCCGCCGAAGTCGTATACGGCAATCGTTTCGTCCTTCTTTTTGTCGAGCCCGTAAGCAAGCGCTGCCGCCGTGGGCTCATTCACGATGCGCAAAACCTCGAGGCCGGCGATCTTGCCCGCATCTTTGGTCGCCTGGCGCTGCGCATCATTGAAGTAAGCCGGCACCGTAATGACCGCCTGGGTAACCTTTTCGCCCAGATGCTGCTCCGCCGCGTCTTTCATCTTCTGCAAAACCATGGCGGAGATCTCCGGAGGCGAATACTCCTTGCCCATCACCTCCACGCGCACGTTGCCATTGGGGCCCGAAACCACCTTATAAGGCACCGTCTTGATTTCACTCTGAACCTCATCGAAGCGGCGGCCCATAAACCGCTTGATGGAATACACGGTATTCTCGGGATTGGTGATCGACTGCCGCTTCGCGACTTGGCCGACCAAACGCTCTCCCGACTTCGTAAAGGCCACCACCGACGGGGTGGTGCGACCGCCCTCCGGGTTTGTGACCACGGTGGGCTCGCCGCCTTCCATAACCGCCACAACCGAATTCGTAGTGCCAAGATCAATTCCGATAATCTTGCCCATATCGCTCCCTACCTCCTCGCTAATAGATGCTAGCCGCACGCCATTAGTCGCCGATTAGAATAAATCTTGAGCGTCCCATTGTCAATATAAATTTTATGGCATCACTAAGTAACTTGTTATGAATGAGATGAGTTGGCCATGCGGGGCGCCTTATTGCAACTCCTGCCTGGAAGCGCGAAGACTTACAGGTTGCAGTGGAGGAGATCATTCATCCAACTGTTCCCGAGCCCCCCTCACCCACCGCCTTGCGGTCTCCTCTCTCTCTTCGGGAGAGGGTAGTTTTGACCTTAACCCGCGCCCCTTGGGGAGAGGGGGGACCGCAAGGCGGTGGGCGAGGGTGCCACACGTTTTGCAAGTAGTGGGGGTTAGCCCGCATTTCTCACCAGTTTCGGCGGTTCTCGTTGGGCGGTGGCGCGCCCCTTCAGGGCTTGGCGCAGAGCTTCCTCCTCGAAACCCAGGCCGATGGCCTGGGCTGTGATATCGCGCCCCTTTGGGGCTTCCCAGCATCGCTGCCCACAGGCTGGTGAGAAGTTCGGGTTAGGGGGGGGTGAATTAGGAACGGTCAGTTTACGTAAACAGTAATGGAGTCTATGTAAACAGAATTGAAGTTAGCGCCATATCATAACTGTCAAGGCATTATTGGCAATTCCAACACCCAACGAGGCTCCGCCCTGGGCAAATCGACAATACAGAATCTCCATCAAGGCATTGCCAGGTGCAAAGCCGCACCGTTTCAGCTTATTCTGATTGTTATCGTTAAGGAGGAAACCATGGCAAGAAAGACCCACGAGCCTGAGTACACGGCCGACCACGCGCGCGGAGGGGCTAAAGCCGAATTACCTGAAATCGAAACCTGGGAGAACCAGTACCACGGCTACGAGATCACCATCACCATCCCCGAATTCACTTGCATCTGCCCGCGTACGGGGCTGCCGGATTTTGGAACGATCACGATTCATTATCTTCCCGGCAAGCTCTGCCTGGAATTGAAGTCACTGAAGTCATACGTCGTGGCTTTCCGCAACATCGGCATCTTCAATGAAAACGCCGCAAACCGCATTTTGGATGACGTGGCCCGCGCCTGCAAGCCGAGGTGGGCCGTGGTGAAAGGGGAGTTCTCCGCGCGCGGCGGCATGCGCACCCTGGTGGAAGCTCGTTATCCGCGAAAGAAATGAGATGCTGCGGCATCGAGGTTGTGATGCTCGGATGCTGAACCTAGTCCAACATCCATGACATGCTCGCAGTCACAACCCCTCGCGGCCAGGAAGCGAGCGAGGGCTAAAGGGAGTTGGTTATCGACGAGGAATCTCACGAAGCGTGCAGCACCGAGTGGTCGGCTTGGCGAGCGGCATACTCAATGGCGGCGAAAATATCTTCTCTTTCCAGGAAGGGGTAGTCAGCAAGGATCTCTTCGAAGGAAGCCCCGCCAGCCAAGAGATCCAGGACATCGGATACCCGCAGACGAAAACCCCGAATGCAGGGGCGGCCGCCGCACTTTCCTTCTTCCACCGTAATCCTCTTCAGCCGTTCGATGGTCATCAATTGCAAGTCTATGATGGTTTGGTCCAAAGGGCAAGGAAGAGCAACCGCCCCAGGGTTCCGTCAAAGTCGCGGGCGCCAGATACCTCCCTGGCCATGAATGCATCATCCGCGAAGAAACCCCTCCCCCCCCGCCTTGCGGTCCCCCCTCTCCCCAAAGGAGAGGGAGAGAAATCAAAATCACAGCCCTCTCCCAGGGGAAAGGGTGCACGACGGAGGAGGGCAGATGAGGGGTCCCTTTCAACCCCGTTAAATTTCGACGATGCCTAGGCAACCCCCCCTTGCCACCTTTACGCCATCTTGTGTTATTCTATTCATTCTGCATTTTGATGTAACCAGCCCATGAAGACCTGTCCTCATTGTCACGCGACACACCCCGACGATCTGGCTGTATGTCCGGTTGACGGCACGCCCCTGGTGGAACCTGCGGCCTGGCCTGAAGGCACCGTGATCAAAGGCGAATACCGCATTCTTGGCAAGATCGGCCAGGACGTTGTTTGCACCGTTTACAAGGCCCTCCAGCTCAAGTCCGACCAACTCTGCTCATTGAATGTGATGAGCTGGGGTTTAGCCTGTGACCCGGCCTTCGTCAAGCTCTTCGAGCAAGATGCCCTGCAACGGAAAAAGCTCCGGCATCCCAACGTGTCGCGTGTCGAGGGCATCGGCGAAGCTGAAGACGGCCGTCCTTTTATCGTTATGGAGTATGTGGCGGGCCAAAGCCTGAAGAAATACATCGAGCAGGATGCCCCGTTCGCTCCCCTGCGCGTCTGTGCCATTGTCAAGCAAGTGGCCGCCGGACTGGAAGCGGCTCACGCTCTGGGCATGGTCCATCGCGACGTTAAGCCGGAAAACATTTACCTGCTTGACGGTCCCGGCAGCGAAAAAATCAAGCTTCTGGGCTTGGGCATCTCCACGCTCCAGGAAGCTCTACTGGGAGACCGATTCCGGACATCTCCGGAAGCCGTCATCGGCACGTTACAGTATTTGTCGCCGGAACAAGCGTTGGGGAAAATGAGTGATCACCTGGACGGCCGCGCCGACCTCTACTCCCTGGGCGTTATCATGTATCAGATGCTCACCGGCTGGTTGCCCTTCCAGGCGACCACCCCTGCCGATTGGATGATGGCCCACATCCAGGAAGTCCCCACGCCGATCCGCGTGGCCCACGCTAAATTGGCCATCCCTGACGCCCTCACGGACCTCGTGATGCGGTGCCTCGACAAAAACCGCGAATCGCGCCCCGCCAGCGCCCGGGACTTCATCCGTGAGGTCGAGCAGGTGGAAAAAGAAATCGACCAGACGGTAATAGCCGGGAAAGCCGCTCCCAAAACCCGGGAACCTCGCAAGGTCTCCTCCGGCTGGAAATTCTGGAAGAGCTAGAGCGGACGCGGGTGCCCATGCCCTTCGGCATTTCCCCACCTCACCCAATTCCCCCCCACCGCGCGTGTTTTCGTGGGGGCAGTTCGCGAACCGACCGATTCGACAATCGCGCGCATTTCCGCGGGCGGGCGCAGGTGGGCGCTTCTTAGCGAATGCGATTTTCCCACTGAATTTTCCGGGTGAGCTGCCAGTCGCCACAGTTCCCCTCGGAAATTCGTTGATCTCCCCAGGAACAGGGAAGCTGTGAAGAAATACCTGGAAGAGCAAAAGCATTTCACGCAAAGGCGCAAAGCCGCTAAGGACGCAAAGAAAGCAAAGCAGTTGTTCATTGGGAATCTTTGCGCCTTGGCGTCTTTGCGTGAGATTGTTTATTTCTTCACAGCTTCAGGGGTCTGGGCCGGCCATTGCCTTGTTCAAAGCGAAATTTCTCGCGCTCGATCACCGTTAATCCACCTGGCGCTTCATCAGCCTTTCGCTTCGGGTTCCGGCCAGCATCATACCCACGGGGCGGACGAAGTATCGTAGCCCATGGCGTGAGAAGCTGTGAAAACAATCCTTGCTGAAGCCCGGACTTCTTACAAAGGTTGGACGCTGCCGGAAGGGCGGGACTTCAGCCCCGCCGAAATCGCGGCTCCCCCCTATTCGTCCCCACCCCGCGCAGCTTGCGGCTGCACGCTGCGCGGGGTGGGGAACTTGGAAGTAAACAG
>JBEKQO010000159.1:0-16842 GCA_049519635.1 Terriglobia bacterium
CAACCAGTACTTTCCCAAGCTCGAAAACCTGACGGCAGCCGTGAGCCAGCAGATGCAGGTGTGGAAGAAACCAAACCCCGTGTTACGGAGATTATGCTGTATTACTTAAGACGCTGTATATAAACCAGAATTGGCCCCGCTATCATGCGTTTTAATTGGCGGGCAGTGATTCAGCGGTTGGAAGGAGATTGGCCTGCGCCCTCGCCCACACCCTCGTACTCGCTAGGGTGGGGGGATACGCGTGCCGGGAAACTTCCATGTTGGCCCAATCCTTCTGGAATTCCAAGGCTTTTTCGCGGCTATGCATGGGGCTTTTCAAAACGCGATCAATCCGTGCGAGGATAAGTTCCTGCGCGAGATTGCGGTCAGAATCTCGATGCAAGATGTTGCTTGCACTCAGGCCTACGATCGAGGTTTTACCGCCCTCAGACACGTTCATCCATAAGGCACCATTGCCGTCGACCGAGGGCGATCCCGCCTGGTCAAATTTCTTGAACACGTATTCCAGATCGCCGCCTTCCGGCAGGATGCCCTTGCCGACGGCACCCTCAACCATCGAGTGGAATGCCTCCCGATACCGGTTCCACTCCTTGGGGTTGCCCACGACTTCTTCCCACGCCTCGGCCCGGGCTGACTCAAGCTGTTCGACTTTTGCTCTGTCGCCGTCGGCTTTCGCCCTTTGGATCTGGTAGTTGATCTCCGTAACCTCGGCCGTAGGATACTCTTCCGCTGCACGCTCCGGGTTAAACCGTCCCGTAATCACGTACGACGCCACGAGGAAAGGTAGTTCGTGATACCCAAACACGATCATCGGCGGCAGAAGTTTCTTCGTGCGGTACAACTGCTCAAATCCGTCTCGCGGCAGGGTGCTGAGTTTAATGACACCGGGCACCTGGGCGAAATGAAGGACGCGAAATTGTAACTCGGGATGTTGGAGTGCGTACCGCGTAAAGGATCGCGCGACAGCCTTGGGGCTGGTCATTCCGAAGTCAATGACGTACTCCGCGCTGGTGGCATGGGGAAAATAGGTATTGATGACGCCCTTGGTAAAGTTTGCGCAATTACGCCTGAATCCATTGAAATGATTTTTGTTGGGAGCCGCATTGAATTCCTTGATGAGGGCGAGGTCCTGCGGGACTGTGGTTTTGACGACGAAGATGTAGATGCCTCGCGTTAGTGTGGCGCCGACCATATCTCGCCACTCTGCATTCTTGCTTGTCGTGCAGGGCGTCTCCGAACAATAAGCGGACAGGTATTTCTCCCGGTATCTGTCTTCCAAAACGCCCTTGACCTTGGGTGAGGCAAACAGGGGCCGATCCTGGGGATCCTCCACGCCATAGAGGTAGATGCTGAGTGGGGCAATATTCCATTCGAAGGGCTGATTTTCACCAAAGCTGATGTAATTGCTGATCACCGACCCTGGTTCGTCGGGTCGGCAAAGGCGGAGTCGTACCGGAGAGTCCGGGCAGACACGCGAAAAATACACCGCGCTGTGTCCTGCGCCCGTGAATCTGGAAACACTGCTGTCAATCGACTCGTCGAGAACGACCCCCACATCACCGTAAGCGAAAGAACCCACTAAAAGAAATACCACCAGAAACACGAAGGAAGTAGTGACGCTCATGGACACCCGATGACCAGCCATATTCCGTGCTCGAGTGCGTCGAATTAGACGGAGGAATCTCTGGAACAAAACTCTCTCCTTCCCACTACTGGAATTGTCCACAGCGCGGAGAGTTGCCCGCGTCAATCCCACCCCTTGTCTTGGTAGTGGCGTCATTTGGAAGGGGCACGGGCGTCCGAAGCTGTGAAGAAATTAGAGGCCACGGATTACCACGGATTCGCGCCGATCAAAGCAAAGAACTTATCTGTGCCAATCCGTGTTTATCAGCGGCTTGATTGAATTTTTTCACAGCTTCTCCCGCCCGTGAACGGGCCCGGCCAAGATGGCCGTGCCACAGCATTCCGGCTTATAGCCGTAGTTGTACAAGTCGATTTTATGCACCCCCGGAGTGAGTTTAATGAAGTGACCGTTCGCTTCGACGTAGGGTATCCCGTCGGCGTAGATATAGGTTTCAGGCGGATCAGCCTTAATAATGAGATATCCTTCGTCTGTCTTTGCCCCTACCGGCTGCGCGCAAATGAGGAGCAGCGCAACTGACGCGGCAAGTAAACTGACCTTGCGAGGGTGCATGTGAGTTCCCTCCGCCGTGAAGTTTCCGCATACCATCCCCGGCTTCAAAGCCGAAATCACTTACGTGTAATCTTTTAGCTCAGGTGCAAACCGGCAGCAATCCAGTGAACCCTCCTAATAAGGGCTCAGGCGTATGCCCGACAGTGCCTGAAAGGCCATGGCGCGGTGATGGCGGAGTTTGCGGTTGCGGCTGTCAAAGGGGAACTTGCAGCGCCGGTTTCCGACTGCCGGCTTCTTGGGAATTATATGACGGGGTGTTGGGCTATTTGCTGCTCCCCGCCGGAATGTAAAAAAGTTGTAGGGGTACGGTATGCCGTGCCCTCTTCATTTTCATCGCGCGACCGAACCCAGAGGGTACGCCAAGCCTCACACGTGCAATCCAATTGACCCACTAATTACAACCGTAAGCGAAGGCTTTTCCAAAAGCTGTACAGTCGGGCCCTGCCTAACTCTCGGCCAACAAGGCTGGCTCTGGTGAGAAATTTGTTGGCCAGGGCACGGTACAAATGGTCTGGATATACCTTGCCACACGCCACGCCGATCGCCAACCCTGCCAGCAGCCAGCCAACGCGTAGGCAAGCGTCGCGCCGGGAGTTCTCGGTACGCTGAACGATGCGGCCAAAGTTGAATGCCTGGAGATGGTCAGCCCGTTCGTGCCTCTCCTCTGCCTGCGCGAACCTTTCAGCTTGCTCATCTACCTCGCGGCAATAGTCTTCAAGGGTCTGTTTCATTATTTGCCGCCCATGTGTCGTTTTCCGCTAATGACCCGACTCGTCAGCGATTGCTGCCAGACGCCTTTCGCGGCAATGTTCCGTCAGTGCCGCGTAAATCTCATCGATACACGCGGGCTTGGAAATCGCAGGGATGCGGCTATCGCGCGCGTCACAAAGGGCGCCAGGGCTAGCGCTGTAAAGAACAAAGTGAATGCCGCAGCGGTCGGCTTCCCGTTGAACCACGTCCCATTCTTCCGCAATGAAGAGGGAATCTTGAGAAAGGGGGAACTGCCCATCGCAGAGGACGGCGTCGTGTTGGGGGAGAAGGCGGATTGCTGTATCGAGGTCGCCGGCTAGAGAAATCGTCTCGATGTATTGCGCCGGCTGGTCAACCCATCGCAACAGCTCTGCGGTAAGCTCTGCCAGTTCCTCGTTGTCCTCAACAATCAGAATCCGCATGATGTTCTCCGTGAATCCTCGACTTTAGGAATATTCTGCTGACCTGTGACCCTGTGGCCGTCAAATCCACATTTAATCGCCTTGGCCGACCGCTTGGGCCAGGGGGGAGATGTCCAGCTTCTCACCGAGTCCCGCCGTTTCCCTGGCAGCCAACCGGTGTGTCCGCATGGCGACGGCTCTCACTCCCGCCTCGACGAGCACAAGCAGGCTGACGGCAATAAAGAGCCCTGCTCCCAGGCCTAGTACCAGCCCCGCGATGGCAAGACATTCCAGAAGGGTGTACATGACGCGTCCTCCGATCCCACAGGAATGGCCCCCGGCCCTATCTTTCTGGCAGCGGCAGGGATTTCACCTTTGCCCTTGCTGCGGTAAGCCAGCACAGTAAGCCCGCGTTGCAAATTGTCAAATCAGGTTGTTACCTTACAGGTGGGGGGGGAAATACCGGTATTTACCAGACTGGATGACGGGACTCAGTAGAACTAAGGATTCGGCGGTCGGCTAGTCTGGTTGGAGGCTTGTGATGTTCGGACCATGCCTAAGTGGCGAGGGAAGGCGGCCTGCTTGTAAGAGTACGGCTTGCCGCAATACTGTTCACTTAAATATTTTCTGGTACTATTCTGATGGGGGCGGGAGGTCCCTCAGAATGGCCCCTACCGTCGGAAGTCTGCCTGCCGGGAGCCGCATTACCGATTACATCAGCCTGGGTGTAATTGCCAAGATTTTCCCCGGGGAGAAAGTCCGCGAAGTCTTGGAGGAGACGAAGCGCGCCAGTCGGCGGGAGCGTGATTTGCCCGCCCATGTGGTGGATTACGTCGTCGCTCTGGCGCTCTATATGCGCTCGTCCTATTGGGAGGTGCTGCGCTGCTTGCTGGGAGGGGGTGCAGTGGCTATTGCATCCGTCGGCCACCGTCAAGGTGGCGGGCAAATCGGGGATCTCGCAAGCGCGCGGCCGGCTGGGGACCGAACCTCTGAAGCAGATGTACGAGACCGTCGTGGCCCCCATCGCTGAAAAACGGACGCAGGGAGCCTGGTATCGACAACGGCGGCCGGTGAGTCTGGATGGCAGCACTTTAGATGTGGCGGATGAAGCGGAGAACGACCGCGCCTTCGGCCGGCCTGGGGCCAGCCGCGGATCGAGCGCCTACCCCAAGATTCGTAGTGAACAGTATTGTACCTGGCCCCGTCCGTACATCATCATTCCGCAGCATAACCGTGCTCGTGGATTCTCTGCGGTATGCGAGCGACTTTGAGCCCCCGGATTGCTTCCGAGTGGTTTCGGTCACGTAACAACCGCCGTGCCAAGCCCGTTGAGCGGCGCCAAGAGGCGGTCTCCAGGAAACGAGGCTCTCCGTTTATTTCATTGAACCATTCTTTAACGGTGTCGGCCGCCGGCTTTTCCCTCCTGATGTCCGGCGCTGTGCTCCCCGCGCGCGTCGTGGCCGGCATTAGCAACAACGTGGCCTCGCCCATCCCGAGCTTCGTTCGGGTGGAAGTGGCTGAACGGCTGCTCTCCGCGCTCGGGCATCGGTCCTCTGTAACCGTGGCGAGGATCGTAGCGGTTATCGACGTGACCGGCGAAGCCTCTGGGTCCATGGAACCAGGGGCCCGCCCCGATGAATAACCCGCCCACGAAAAAATCGGGTCCATAGTAGCCGTAGGGAGCACAGTCATACGGAGCATAGTCAAAGTATCCGTACGGGCATACAGGCTCCACTCCAATGCTAACGGAAACCTGACCCGGCGCTGTAGACACACCGGTCATCAGCGCAACAGTGAGAGCAAAGAGAGCAATCGACCTCCATCGGAACATAACTCCTCCTAGAACCGGCGGTTGAATCTGCCGTCATTCCTACTTTAACATGCCGAATTTGGCCAAGGTACGCTGGACGGCTCCGGCGTCACAAGATTTTGTTAAGATTTCTTGTCCGACCGTCTTCGGAACGGCCAGCTTAAGTGAACAGTATTGCGGCTTGCCGTACCCTCTAGATTCGGTGGCGCGATAAAATCGATGAGAGTACAGCAAGCCGTACCCCCTACAACTCCCCTTGCTCTAAGCGCGACCTAGGAGAACCCTGTTGATTTCTGCATCAAGCTGGTCAAGCAGGCAAGGCTTTGTAAGCCACCCATCGCACTCCAGTGTCTCAGGTTGAATCCAAGTGAGACCCGTTATAACGACGACTGGACAGTCTTTGGTTCTTTCATCTTCTTTTAAGAGCCTCGTTGCCTCCCAGCCGTCTATAAGGGGAAGTCGCAGATCCATCAGGATAAGGTGCGGATGAAGTTCAAATGCCTTTTCCAGACCTTCCCTCCCGTCACCCGCCATACTCACCCGGTATCCCTTCAGGGAGAGATGCTGAGCGATCATTTCGCGGCTGTCCTTTGAATCTTCCACAATCAGGATATGTGCTTGCTCATTTTGCATACTGGCCTTTACTCGTACGCCTGCGGCCGGTCACTCCAGAAGACCCTGCTCGCCCGAATTACGCTTGAAATTTAGCGCATGGACGTTGCCCCGTCAATCAGGTATACCCCTGACAATCCGCCTCCGATGTTTCTGGCGAATCCCCTACGGAACACTTGCCCGCGAAGCTCGTTTCCGGGAAGGCGGGAAGCAAGAATCCAGTCCCTCGGGCAGACTATCCAAGAGGAGAGTCGATGAGGAAAATGGCGTCGGGGTCAAGAACTCTCTCGACCTTGAGGGGCAGGGCAAGAGGTTCGAAGTTATGGAATTGCAGGCTCGGGAGAGATTTGCACAGACTTGCCGGTTCTGTCAGGTCTTTACCCGATTGAAAGCTTCCGTTTAGCCCGTCAACATGGTACTTATCTGAAACAGCGGCCTTTGCGGGTTGGGCAATTCCACGTGCGCGGAATTGCTGGGGATCAGGTAACGTGTTCCGAGTGTTTTGGGAACGCAGTTACTTCCCCGAAAACTCGGTACGCTCATTTTGTCCTTACCCTTGTGGAGTTTTTGCGGTCATTGGCTCGAACGTGAGATCGAAAGGAAGGAAGGATCATGGGCACACAAACACAGCAGCATCTTGCTAGTTCCAAGAGCAACGTCGGTGCAGAGATGGCTTCTCTCCCACGCCAGGCGTTGCTTCAAGCCCTCCAAAAGGTGCGCGCAGGCAATTTCTCGGTCCGCCTGCCGGGCGATTTGACCGGAATCGAAGGAAAGATCGCCGACACATTTAATGACATCGTGATGGCCAACGAGCGGATGGCTGCCGAGCTCAAGCGGGTTGGGCTCGCCGTCGGCAAGAGGGGCCAAACGAGCCAACGGGTCCGATTCCAGCCTCTGGGGGGAGAGTGGGGCGAGATGGAAGGCTCGATCAATGTGCTGGTCGACGACCTTTTGTGGCCCACTACAGAAGTCACGCGTGCTGTTTCCGCAGTCGCCCAGGGTGACCTGTTGCAGACGGTCCCTCTGGAGGTTAATGGGCGGCCCCTGAAGGGTGAGTTTCTCCGGTCGGCCAATATCGTTAACACCATGATTCAGCAGCTTGTGATCTTCACTTCGGAAGTCACGCGCGTGGCTCGGGAAGTGGGGACGGACGGAAAGCTGGGCGGGCAGGCGGAAGTCCGCGGCGTGAGCGGCGTCTGGAAAGACCTTACGGACAGCGTCAACTCCATGGCCAATAACCTTACGGCCCAGGTCCGCAATATTGCGGATGTCACCATTGCCGTGGCGAGCGGCGACCTTTCCAAGAAGATCACGGTGGACGTACGGGGCGAGATTCTCCAGCTCAAAGAGGCCATCAACACGATGGTAGACCAGTTGCGATCGTTCGCCAGCGAAGTGACCCGTGTGGCTCGCGAAGTGGGCACCGAAGGCCGGTTGGGTGGCCAGGCCGTGGTGCCGGGCGTTGCCGGAACGTGGAAAGACCTGACGGATTCCGTCAACGCCATGTGCGGAAACTTAACCGCGCAGGTTCGCAACATCGCTGACGTGACCACGGCGGTCGCGCGCGGTGACCTGTCGCGCAAGATCACCGTTGACGTGAAAGGCGAAATCCTGGAATTGAAGAACACCATTAACACCATGGTGGACCAGCTCAATGCGTTCGCTTCCGAAGTTACGCGCGTGGCCCGCGAGGTGGGCACCGACGGAAAGCTGGGCGGCCAGGCGCAGGTTCGCGAGGTGAGCGGCGTGTGGAAGGACCTGACCGAAAACGTGAACCTCATGGCCAGCAACCTGACCGGACAGGTACGCAACATCGCCGACGTTACCATTGCCGTGGCCAACGGCGACCTTTCGAAGAAAATCACCGTGGACGTACGAGGAGAGATTCAACAGCTCAAGGAAGCCATCAACACGATGGTGGACCAATTGCGATCCTTTGCCAGTGAAGTAACGCGCGTGGCACGCGAAGTGGGCACGGACGGACGGCTCGGTGGACAGGCCATCGTCCCCGGGGTGGCGGGCACTTGGAAGGACCTTACCGACAGCGTCAACTCGATGGCGAATAACCTGACCGCGCAGGTGCGCAATATTGCCGACGTCACCACCGCCGTGGCGCGCGGCGACCTTTCGCGCAAGATCACCGTGGATGTGCGCGGCGAAATCCTGGAGCTGAAAAACACCATTAACACCATGGTGGACCAATTGAACGCCTTCGCCTCGGAGGTGACGCGCGTGGCGCGGGAGGTGGGAACCGACGGAAAGCTGGGCGGGCAGGCGCAAGTGTCGGGCGTGGCCGGAACCTGGAAGGACTTGACCGATAACGTCAACTTCATGGCCAGCAACTTGACGGCGCAGGTTCGGAATATCGCCGAAGTGGCCACGGCCATTGCCAGTGGCGATTTGTCCCGCAAGATCACGGTGAACGTTAGCGGGGAAATCCTCCAGCTCAAGGAAACCATCAACACCATGGTTGACCAGCTTAACGCTTTCGCCGGCGAAGTCACCCGCGTGGCGCGCGAGGTCGGAACGGAAGGCCGGTTGGGCGGCCAGGCCAACGTCCGTGGTGTGGCCGGGACCTGGAAAGACCTGACCGACAGCGTCAACTCGATGGCCAACAACCTGACGGCCCAAGTGCGAAATATTGCTGAGGTTTCCACGGCCATCGCCAGCGGCGACCTCTCGAAGAAAGTTACGGTGGACGTCAGCGGTGAAATCCTCCAGCTTAAAGAGACCATCAACACGATGGTGGACCAGTTGAACGCCTTCGCTTCGGAAGTCACCCGCGTGGCCCGCGAAGTGGGAACCGAAGGCAAGCTGGGCGGCCAAGCGCAGGTCCATGGCGTGGCGGGGACCTGGAAGGATTTGACGGACAGCGTCAACTCCATGGCCAGCAACTTGACCGGGCAGGTGCGGAACATCGCGGAAGTGGCCACGGCCGTTGCCCGCGGCGATCTGTCGCGCAAAATCACGGTGGATGTACGGGGCGAAATCCTGCAACTTAAAGATACGCTCAATACCATGGTGGATCAGCTCAACGCTTTTGCCGCGGAAGTTACCCGCGTGGCTCGCGAAGTCGGAACGGAGGGTAAGCTGGGCGGCCAGGCGGCCGTACACGGTGTGGCGGGCACTTGGAAGGACTTGACGGACAGCGTGAACTCGATGGCCGGCAACCTGACGGGCCAGGTTCGCAACATCGCCGAGGTAGCGACGGCGATTGCCAGCGGCGACCTCTCTCGCAAGATCACGGTGGACGTGCGAGGCGAAATCCTCCAGCTTAAAGAAACGCTCAATACCATGGTGGACCAGCTTAACGCTTTCGCCGGTGAAGTCACGCGCGTGGCCCGCGAGGTGGGCACGGAAGGCCGCTTGGGCGGGCAGGCCAACGTCCCCGGTGTCGCAGGTACCTGGAAAGACCTGACGGACAGCGTGAACTCGATGGCGGGCAACCTGACGGGCCAGGTTCGCAATATCGCCGAGGTCACGACGGCGGTCGCGCGCGGCGACCTTTCCCGCAAAATTACCGTGGACGTGAAAGGCGAAATCCTGGAGCTGAAGAACACCATCAACACCATGGTGGACCAGCTCAACGCCTTCGCTTCGGAAGTCACTCGCGTAGCGCGGGAAGTGGGTACGGAAGGCAAGCTCGGCGGCCAGGCAGTGGTTTCCGGCGTGGCCGGCACCTGGAAAGACTTGACCGACAATGTGAATTTCATGGCCAGCAACCTGACAGCCCAGGTGCGCAACATTGCGGATGTGGCTACCGCCATCGCCAACGGAGATCTCTCCAAAAAGATTACCGTGGACGTGCGCGGTGAAATCCTGCTCTTGAAAGAAACCCTCAACACCATGGTGGAGCAGCTTCGCTCCTTCGCCGCGGAGGTGACGCGCGTGGCGCGCGAGGTGGGCACGGACGGACGGCTGGGCGGTCAGGCGGTGGTCCCCGGCGTGGGAGGAACGTGGAAAGACCTCACCGACAACGTCAACCTGTTGGCGGCCAACCTCACCACGCAGGTTCGCAACATCGCCGAGGTAACCACGGCGGTGGCCCGGGGCGACCTTTCGCGCAAGATCACGGTAGACGTGAAAGGCGAAATCCTGGAGTTGAAGAACACCATCAACACCATGGTGGACCAGCTCAACGCCTTCGCGGCGGAAGTCACCCGTGTGGCGCGCGAAGTCGGCACGGACGGCAATCTGGGCGGCCAAGCGGAGGTGCCCGGCGTCGCCGGCACGTGGAAGGACCTTACCGATAACGTCAACGTGATGGCGGCGAACCTTACCGAGCAGGTGCGCGGCATCGTCAAAGTTGTGACCGCCGTCGCCAACGGGGAGCTTAAACAGAAGCTGACCGTCCGAGCCAAGGGCGAGGTGGCGGCCCTGGCGGAAACTATCAACAACACCACGGACACGCTGGCCACCTTTGCCGAACAGGTCACCAGCGTGGCTCGGGAGGTGGGCGTGGAAGGCCGGCTAGGCGGCCAGGCGAACGTGCCCGGCGCGTCCGGGACCTGGAAAGACCTCACGGGAAACGTCAACTTGCTGGCAACGAATCTGACTACCCAGGTGCGAGCGATCGCGGAGGTGGCCACGGCCGTCACCAAGGGCGACTTGACCCGGTCCATTCAAGTGGACGCCCGCGGCGAAGTGGCGGAGTTGAAAGATAACATCAATACTATGATCACCAACCTGCGGCACACGACCGACCGCAATAGTGAACAGGATTGGCTCAAGACCAACCTGGCGCGCGTCACGGGTTTATTGCAGGGCCAGCGCGACCTCGGCACGGTAGGTAAGATGTTGCTGTCGGAGCTCGCCCCATTGGTGAATGCACAGCTCGGCGTGATTTACTTGACGGACGCCGAAACCGAAGAACCTAGCTTGAACCTGCTGGCGGGTTATGCCTCGCGCGCGACCATGGGCGGCTCGAAGGGTGATGGGAACGGGAATGGACACGCGGGCGGGAGCCTGCGGATCGGCGAAGGTCTGGTGGGCCAGTGCGCCTCCGAGAAGCAGCGGCTCTTGATTACGCAATTACCGCCCAACGCCACGCCCATTCGCTCCGGCCTTTTTGAAGCCCCTCCGCGCAATGTCGTGGTGCTTCCGGTGCTCTTTGAAAACCAGGTCAAGGCGGTCATCGAGCTGGCCTCCTTGAGCGCTTTTACCGCCTCGCACCTGGCGTTCCTCGATCAACTGACGGCCAGCATTGGCATCCTGCTGAACAGCATCGAGGCCACCATGAAGACGGAGGGATTGCTCAAACAGTCGCAGCAGCTCGCCACCGAGCTCCAGAGCCAACAGAAGGAGTTGCAGGAGAAAAACGAACAGCTTGCCCAGAAAGCCCAGCAACTGGCGGAACAAAATGTGGAAGTGGAGCGCAAGAACCAGGAGATCGAGCAGGCCCGCCGCGCGCTGGAGGAGAAGGCGAACGAGCTGGCGCTGACGTCCAAATATAAATCCGAGTTCCTGGCGAATATGTCTCACGAGCTGCGGACACCTCTGAACAGCATCCTCATTCTCGGCCAGCAGCTCAGCGAGAACGCCGACGGCAATTTATTGCCCAAGCAGGTGGAGTTTGCCCGCACCATTCACGGCGCGGGCACCGACCTCCTCAATCTGATTAGTGACATCCTCGATCTTTCCAAGATCGAGTCGGGAACGGTCACGGTGGATGCCGAAGAGATTCAACTCAAGAACCTCCTGGATGCCGTGGAACGCACCTTCATCCACGAGGCCGAGAATCGGAAACTTTCTTTCGACCTGTACTTTGACCCCAAGGTTCACCGCATCACGACTGACTCCAAGCGCCTCATGCAGGTGCTCAAGAACCTGCTCTCCAACGCCTTCAAATTCACGGAGAAGGGCGGTGTGCGCTTGAGCGTCTCCCCCGCCCTGAGCGGCTGGAACCCGAGCCACCCGCTGCTCTCGAACGCCGGACGGGTAATTGCTTTCGAGGTGGCGGACACCGGAATCGGCATACCCGCGGAGAAGCAGAAGATTATTTTCGAGGCCTTCCAACAGGCCGACGCCTCGACCAGCCGCAAGTACGGTGGCACGGGGTTGGGTCTGGCGATCACCCGTGAGTTGGCCTACCTGCTGGGCGGCGAAATCCAACTGCGAAGCATGCCCGGAGCCGGCAGCACCTTTACCCTTTACTTGCCCATGGCCTACGTGGGCCCGGCCAGTGCCGAAAAAAACAGCCTGCGGGAACAGATTACTTCCGGAGTGGTGCGGCTTCCCTCCGTGCGTATCCAGGAGCGCCAAGTGGAGCAGATTCCCGACGACCGGGACAACCTCCAACCCGACGATGCAACTCTGCTGATCGTGGAAGACGAGCCCAGCTATTGCCAGGTGCTCGTCGAAATGGCCCGCGGCTCAGGGTTCAAAGTGCTCGTGGCCATGCGCGGCGCCGACGCTTTGGAATTGGCGCGTAAATACCGTCCCACGGCGGTTTCACTCGACGTGTTCCTGCCCGATATGCTCGGGTGGACCGTGCTCAGCCAGTTGAAGCAAGACCCCAACACGAGACACATTCCCGTGCAACTGGTAACCTTGGACGAAGATCGCCAACATGGCTTGGCGCGCGGGGCCTTCAGCTTCATCACCAAGCCCGCCAGCCCCGACGGTTTGAAAGACGCCATGTCGCGGATCAAGGAGTTCGCGGCGCCGCGCTCCCGGCGACTGCTGGTTGTCGAAGATGATGCTGCCGAGCAGATCAGCATCCGTGCTCTGCTCGAGCACGACGATATCGAGATGGAGACCGCGAGTTCAGGTGAGGAGGCCTTGGCGGCGCTGCACGCGCGGCCGTTCGACTGCGTGGTGCTTGACCTGCGTTTGCCGGATATCTCCGGTTTTGAGGTGCTGGAGAAGCTCAGCCGGGACGAGGCGCTGCGCGACCTGCCGATCGTGGTGTTTACCGGCAAAGAGCTGACGCCCGACGAAGACGGGCGGCTGCACTCCATCGCTCGCAGCATCGTGGTGAAGGGAGTCGAATCCCCCGAGCGGCTGCTGGACGAGACGGCGCTGTTCCTGCACCGCGTCGTCGCCCACCTTCCGGAAGAGAAACAACAGATGATTGAGCGCCTGCACCGCTCCGACGACGACCTGGTGGGCAAACCCGTGCTGGTGGTGGACGACGACGTGCGCAACATTTTTGCCTTGAGCAGCGTTTTGGAACGCCGCGGCATGAAAGTGGTCTCCGCTACCACCGGACATGAGGCGATGGCGCTGCTGGATTCGACTCCCAATGTGTCCATCGTGCTCATGGATATAATGATGCCCGAGATGGACGGGTATCAGACGATTAAGCACATTCGGCAAAATCCCAAGCATCGCCGGCTGCCCATTATCGCCCTGACCGCCAAGGCCATGAAAGGCGACCGGGAAAAGTGTTTGGAGGCAGGCGCTTCGGAGTACCTGGCCAAGCCCGTCAATACCGAACAACTGCTCTCCGCGCTGAGGATGTGGTTGCATCGATGATGTGACGGGTCCATGGTCCGTTGTCCGTGGTCCGTGGTCAGTCGTACGTTGTGCGCCAATCTGTGGATTTGACTTCTTGCGACGGACAACGGACCACGGACAATGAACGTCTGAAATACTGAGAGACTCACGATGAGTACCAAACAGCCTGTCAACATTCTGATGGTGGATGACCAGCCTGGGAAACTGCTCAGCTACGAGACCATTCTGGCCGGTTTGGGCGAGAACCTGATCCGGGCCAATTCCGGAAACGAGGCCTTGGAGCAGCTCCTGAGGAATGACATTGCCTTGGTCCTGGTGGACGTCTGCATGCCGGAGTTGGATGGCTTCGAGCTGGCTTCGATGATTCGCAGTCATCCCCGCTTCCAAAGAACGGCGATCATCCTCATCTCCAGCGTCATGGTGGAAGACGTCCATCGGCTGAAGGGCTATGACTCCGGCGCGATGGATTATGTTTCGGTGCCCATCGTACCGGAAATCCTGCGGGCCAAGGTGGCGATTTTTGCCGACCTTCACCGCAAGACCGAGGCCCTCGAGCGTTTGAACCAGGAATTGGAGCGGCGCGTTGCCGAGCGCACGGCGGAGATCGAAAACGCGGCGGAGCTCTTGCGCGTGAGCGAGCAGCGGTTTCGCCTGCTGGTCGAGAACGTCCAAGACTACGCCATTCTGATACTGGACCCGGAGGGACGGATCAGCAATTGGAATGCTGGGGCGGAGCGGCTCTACGGATATCGGGCGGAGGAGGTTGTCGGCCAAGACTTTTCGCGTTTCTTCTTGCCGGAGGACTTGGAGAGCGGCAGGCCGGCCAAGCTGCTTCAGGTCGCCGCCAAGGCCGGCCACTGCGAAGATGAGGGATGGCGTGTCCGTAAAGACGGCTCCAGAGTCTGGGCGAACGCCATGACCACCACACTCCACGACCCGCAGGGAAAGCTGTTGGGCTTTTCCAAGATTGTGCACGACCTTACGGACCGCAAGCGAGGGGAAGAGGAGCGCGTGCTCTTGCTCAAGAACGCGCAGGAAGCGCGCCGGGAATCGGATGAGGCCAACCAACTGAAGGACGAATTCCTGGCGGTTCTCTCGCACGAACTCAGAACCCCATTGAACGCCATCACGGGCTGGGCCCACATGCTGCAAGCGGGAGGTTTAGACCCCGAGACCCAGATCAAGGCGGTGGAAACGATTAACCGCAACGCCCTGCTCCAGGCGCGGCTCATCTCCGACCTCCTTGATATATCCCGCATCATCAATGGTAAACTCCACTTGGACCTCAAGCCGGTGGACTTGCCTGCCGTCGTTCGGGCGGCAGTCGATACCCTGCGAGTTTCCACCGAGGCCAAGGAGATCCAGGTCAACGTGGCGCTCGCCTGTGAGCCGGGTCTTATCCGCGGCGATGCCTTCCGGCTGCAACAGGTCGTTTGGAATCTCCTCTCCAACGCCGCCAAATTCGCTCCCCGGAAAGGGAATATCCGGATATCCCTCGAAAAGGTGAATTCGCACGTCGAACTGATGGTTCAGGACGACGGCCCGGGGATTCGGCCCGATTTCCTGCCTCACATCTTCGAACCCTTCCGGCAGGAGGACACTTCCAATACCCGAAACCAACGGGGTCTGGGCTTGGGGCTGGCGATTGTTCGCAACTTGATGCAATTGCACGGCGGCACGGTTCAGGCGAGGAATCGAGAGGACTGTCCAGGGGCGCTTTTCAAGGTCACCCTACCTCTTGATGTTTCTGTTCCCGAGGCATTGGGCCATGACCGGCATTTTGAGCAAAATCAACCGGAACACCAGGACTGGCTCAGGGCCGGAGCGTCATTGAAAGGCACCCGAGTCCTCGTGGTCGATGATGAGGCCGACGCGCGCGAGGTCGTCAGCCTGGTATTAGAGCGGTGCGGCGCGAAAGTATATGTGGCCGGCTCCGCGGGTGAGGCTTTTGAACTTCTCCGGCGAGAATTGCCCGAGGTCCTGGTGGCGGATATCGAGATGCCGGGTGAAGATGGCTACAGTCTCGTCCACAGGGTGAGAATGCTGCCTGCCGAGAGAGGCGGCGGAATAACCGCCATCGCCCTTACCGCCCATGCCGGCGCGCATGATCTTGCCAAGGTGCTGAGCGCGGGATTCCAGGGGCATGTGCCCAAGCCGCTTCAGCCGTACGAGCTGATCACAGCGATTGCGACACTTACCAAGTCGAACGCTGAAAATGTGAAAGAAACTGCTCCCCAAAATGTAACCGCCCGGGTACAATCTTCCGGTCGGGGAAGCCTCGACGCCAACGATAATTCCCATAGCGCTCAAGCTGACCGGATGAGCCGGGGTTAGCCAGATTATATTTGTGCTTTCTGAAATCCGGAGGTTGAAGTGCAGGAATGGAGTACTCTCAGCGGCGGCGGATTTTCGGTCGGCATACCGTCTCGGCAGAAAGGGATTTGTAAAGTGACAACTCAAAAATCGCTGATCCTGATTGTCGATGATTTTAAGGATGACCGGGAAATGTACGCCCACTATCTTTCGCGCTGCGGATTTCGTGTTAGTTTGGCGAGCGATGGCCAGGAGGCGATGGACAAGGCCTTCCAACTTCTCCCCGATTTGATTCTGATGGATCTTTGGCTTCCCCAGATTGGGGGCTGGGAAGCCATCCGGAAACTGAAAGCGAGCGAAAAGACCAAGCACATTCCCATCGTGGTGTTGACCGCACGGGCGTTCGTGTCGGCCCCGGCCGTGGGCAGTGATGGGTGCCTTATCAAACCGTGCCAACCCGACGATTTACTTGTTGAGGTGGTTCGGGTCCTGGAGAAGCAAAAAAAGGTCAATGGCGCAGTGCCGCCTTCCGGCGCCTTTCCGGCTCAAAGGGCGTGATGAGTTGGTGAGGCTTTATCTCCAAGGTGGCGTTCCATACCGCCTTTCCTCCAGGAGTGGATTCAAAACGGGAGGGCGGAGCCCATTCCCCCTCTCAGGAGTTCTGAGTGAACCCCCGAGAAAACCACTAAACGACAACCGTGCGGCCCGACGCTTCCCTGCGGCGGTGGGCGTCCAGTGCCGCCGACCTTACCACGAGGTTTAAAGGCTCCTGCTCGAAGGGTGGCGCAACAAAATCAAACGCTCCGCGTTCCATAACCGACACGTAATGCCGGGTAACCGGAAGTGCCCCTACGACAATCACGCTGAGGGGCACGTTGGCCTCTTCGGCCATGTTGAGGATACTCAACCACGATCCGTCCACCATGGAGCTTTCCGTAAAGACAACGTGCGGCTTGCATTGGGATATGAGGTCTACGGCTTCCTTGCAGGTCGAAACGCTATAGGTTTCAATCGACAAGTCCCTTAGGATCCGCCGCAAGGACTCAAATGGTTCTCGATGATCGTGAATCAGGACCGCGAAAAGACGCTCCCTCATATTGACCCCCTCAAGACCCGTCGTGAGAAATCCGGGTAAAAGGATCCCGTATTTGCCTATTTTAAGAACTTTACCTTTCTATACATAGCGTCTTAAGTAATACAGCATAATCTCCGTAACACGGGGTTTGGTTTCTTCCACACCTGCATCTGCTGGCTCACGGCTGCCGTCAGGTTTTCGAGCTTGGGAAAGTACTGGTTGTGGGTTG
>JBEKQO010000160.1:0-16807 GCA_049519635.1 Terriglobia bacterium
TCACCCGGCCCGCCCCGGCTGGCGATTACGCCGGATGCGCGCCACCCTCTCCCCCAAAGGGGCGAGGGTAATAAAATCCATCCTCCCCTCGCTGGCCGTGGCGACCGAGGGGCCCGGGGGTGCGGGGGTCATTGCAACATGCCATTGTCAAATCTTATCCGGGACACCACACTAGTTTGGATTTCTCAACAAACTTGGGCGCTCTCAGGAGCTGGTGGAAGGGCGGGGCTTCAGCCCCGCCCTTCCAGACTCGTGGTGAGAAAGCCTCTCGGCGGCGATAATTGTTATATAGTTTATCTCCGGAGGAACTAGAAACCATGCGCAAGCTTCTTCTTCTTCTCGCCGTCAGCGGCATCTGCCTCAGCCTGTTGGCTCAGGAGCCTGCCTGGCAGCCCGCGCCCGGCCACACCACCCTACCCATTTGGCCGCACGGGGCGCCGGGCGCCCAGCCCAACGCGGGCCCGGAGGTGGACACCACGACCGCCAAAGACAACCTCATTGCCGGCAGGCCGCTCATCCGTCTGGGCAACGTCTCCACGCCGACACTGACTCTGTATACGCCCAAGGGCAAAAACACCGGCGCCGCCGTTGTGGTCTTTCCCGGGGGTGGTTACCATATCCTGGCCATCGACCTGGAAGGCACTGAGGTGTGCGACTGGCTCAACTCCGCCGGCATCACCTGCATCCTGCTCAAATACCGCGTACCCGATTCCGGGCCCTACCCCAAGTCTCCTGCCGCCCTCCAGGATGCCCAGCGGGCTCTCGGCATCGTCCGCTCCCATGCCGCCGATTGGCGAATCGACCCGCACCGGGTCGGCGTCCTCGGCTTCTCCGCCGGCGCCCATCTTGCCGCCGCGCTCAGCACTCACTTCGATCAACGTCTGTACGATCCGGTCGATGCCGCTGACCAGCTCAGTTGCCGCCCTGATTTCGCCGTGATCGTCTATCCCGGGTACCTCGCCCTCGCTGACCAGAACTTCGCGCCCAACCCAGATATTGTGGTCACCGATAAGACGCCACCCTCTTTCATCGTCCAGGCAGAGGACGACCCTGTGCACGTCGAAAACGCCACAGTCTACTTCCTTGCCCTCAAGAACGTAAAGGTCCCGGCCGAAATGCACATTTACGCCGAGGGCGGACACGGGTACGGCCTCCGCCGTACCGCGCTGCCTGTCACCACCTGGCCCCAGAGCGTAGAAACCTGGCTCCAAACCATTCATGTCCTGCGGCCGGCCCCCTGATCCACCTCTCCTCCAAGGGCGCGAGGGCAGTCAAATCAATTTCCCGCGTGCCTTGGTGCCCGGGGGAGCAGATCTAATGTACTGCACAGGCCAGGGCACGGAATATCCCAGGTCGCGTCCCGCCCGCAAAGACCAGTAGGGATCACGCAAAAACTCGCGCGCGATGATAGCCAGGTCTGCCTGGCCGGTGCGGATGATATGGTCGGCCTGCGCTGGAGCCGTGATCATTCCCACCGCACCCGTCAAGATTTTCGCTTCGCGGCGAATTCTTTCGGCGAAGGGTGTTTGATATCCCGGGCCGACGGGAATTTGGGCAGGTGGTACATTTCCGCCGGAGGAACAATCGACCAGGTCCACAGCGGAATTTTTCAGGTGCTTGGCGAGCTCAACGGATTCGTCGAGGGTCCAACCACCGTCCACCCAATCGGTGGCCGAAATGCGCACGAGTAAAGGCGCGCGCTCGGGCCACGATCCGCGTACGGCGCGAACCACCTCAAGCAGCAAGCGGATACGGTTCTCGAACGAGCCACCGTACGCATCGGTCCGGTGATTGGCAAGCGGCGAGAGAAATTCCGAGATCAGATACCCGTGGGCGGCGTGAATCTCCATCACGCGGAAACCCGCTTCGCGGGCGCGGCCGGCTGCTTGCACAAATGCCCGGACAACGGCCTGAATTCCCTCCAGGGTCAGGGCCTGCGGCATCGGATAGTTACTCGCGAAGGGAACCGCGCTGGGTGCAATCACGTTCTTCCAGCCGCCCGACTCTTCCGGCACCGCCCCATTCCCGTCCCAGGGACGATAGGTGCCGGCCTTCCGCCCGGCATGCGCCAATTGCACGCCGGCGACGCTGCCCTGGGAGTGAATGAACCGGGTGATGCGAGCGAGAAACTCAATATGGTCGTCGCTCCAGATTCCGAGATCCTCCGGACTGATTCGCCCTTCCGGTGTTACGGCTGCGGCTTCCGTCATAATCAACCCCGCGCCCCCAACGGCCCGGCTCCCCAAGTGAACCAGATGCCAATCATTCGCAAATCCATCGGTACTGGAATACTCGCACATCGGCGAAACGACGATGCGATTGGGAAGCGTCAGGTCTCGGATCGTGAGCGGATCGAACAGATTTGGCATGAATTTTGTTCCTTGGTGGTTCGTATTTTATCGGTCGGCCGTCGAGCGGGGCCTCTTCTGCTAGGCGAAAACGTGTCAATGCTCAGAATGACAGTGAACGGGATTGGGATGACCGCAAATGGTCCACGATGACAGCATAGGATCATTTTTCCGCAGCCGGCTCATGCTCCCACTGCCGCGGTTGGCTTTACCTCGATCATCTTGGCAATGCCGGCCACCCGTTGATATGACTGAAGCCGGTCCGCATGCTCGTAGGTATCCGTCACCACGATCACCTCGTCAGCCCCGGTATCGCCCACCAGTTTTTCGAGGCCCGCCTTCACCGAAGTCTCCGATCCCACAATCGCCGCGCCCAGTTTGTTCTCCACAGCCGCCCGCTCCCAGTCCTGCCACAGCGGCTCCATGGAATCTACCGGGGGCAACAACTCCACCGGCTGGTTCCTGATCAGTCGCAGAAAGCGCTGCTGGGGTGTGGTGAGCAAGCGCCGGGCTGCCGCATCCGTCTCCGCCGCAATCACCTGCACCGCCACTATCAGGTACGGCTTGCGCAGGACCTCGCTGGGGCGGAACCGCTCACGGTACAACTGCGCCGCCGCGTACAGATATTCAGGAGCAAAGTGCGCCGCAAAGGCAAACGGCAACCCCAGTATCCCTGCCAGTTGCGCGCTGAAGCCGCTTGACCCCAGCAAGGTGATGGGTACATTGCTTCCCTGCCCCGGAATCGCTTTGACCACCTGCCCCGGCTTATCCGGCCCCAGGTACATCCGCAGTTCCTCCAGTAGCTCCGGAAAATCATCGCCACTCTGCCGCAAATCCCGCCGCAGCGCCCGCATGGTGTGTGCGTCGCCACCGGGAGCACGACCCAGCCCCAGATCGATTCGCCCCGGATACAGCGCCTCCAGCGTCCCAAACTGTTCCGCCACGACCAGCGGTGCATGGTTCGGCAGCATTACTCCCCCGCTGCCCACGCGAATTGTCCTGGTCGCTGCCGCCACGTGCCCGATCAGCACCGGCGTAGCCGAGCAAGCCAGCCCGGAAATAGAGTGATGCTCTGCCAGCCAGTAACGCTTGTATCCCCACTGCTCCACATGCTGCGCCAAGTCCACTGACCGGGCAATGGCGCTGCCCGCGGGCTCACCGGCTCGCATGCCCACAAGATCCAGTACCGAAATGACTAACGGGTTGCTCATAATCAGTTAGATGAACCAGCCGGGGAAGCGGTGCAAAGCTAACCCGGACTTCTCACCACGTTTGGACGATGCTGGAAGGGCGGGGCTTTAGCCCCGCCGAAATTGCGGCTCCCGCTCTTTATTCGTCCCGCACCCCGCGCAGCTTGCGGCTGCAAGCAGCGCGGGGTGCGGGACTTGGAAATAACCAGGACGGCCTTGCAACGGCGGGGCTAACGCCCCGCCCTTCCAGAGTCGTGTTGAGAAATCCAAGCTAAAGGAGCGACCGCAGGGTATCTCTCGGGTGTGATGGGCGATAGTTTCCCGGCGGACGCGCGCAGGGAAGATTTCGGAGCATCAGCGGGTCTTCCATTTCGAAGCCAGCAGCGCGATTTTCTCGTCCAGCGTGGGTTCGGGTTTCGGTTGTGGTTGCGGCTTGGGCGGGCGCTTTGCCGGGGGAGTTTGCAGGGCCTTGATGGAGAGGGCGATGCGCTTGGTCTTGGGATCGGCGTTCAAGACCTTCACCTTAACGATCTGGCCGACCTTTACAACATCCGATGCAGCCTTCACGTAACGGTTGGAAAGCTCGCTGATATGGACCAGGCCGTCTTGATGAACGCCGATGTCCACGAAGGCTCCGAACTTGGTCACGTTGGTGACCACACCTTCCAGCACCATGCCGGGCTGCACATCCGCGAGTTCACGAACCTGCTCGTTGAAGCTGGGCGCGACGAACTGGTCGCGCGGATCGCGCCCCGGTTTGTGCAACTCTTCCAGAATATCGTTCAGCGTGTAGGTGCCCGCCGAAACCCGGTTGCGGTCCACCTTTTCCAGAAGCTCCGGGCTTTTGATTAACTCCTCGATGGGAACCCCCAGAGATTGGGCGATTTGTTCCACAATCTGATAGGACTCCGGGTGGACGGCGGTCATGTCGAGCAGGTTCTCGCCGTTGCGGATGCGCAGGAACCCGGCGGCCTGTTCGAACGTCTTGGGCCCGATGCCCGGAACCTTTCGCAACTGCGCACGTGAACGGAAGATCCCGTTCTCATTTCGAAACGTGACGATGTTGAGGGCCGTCCGCTCCGTGACGCCGGCGACATAGCGCAACAGCGTCCAAGACGAGGTGTTCAGATCGACGCCCACGCGGTTGACGCAGCTTTCGATCACGCTTTCGAGCGACGCCTGAAGCTGGCGCTGGTCCACGTCGTGCTGATATTGGCCGACTCCGATCGACTTGGGATCGACCTTGACCAGCTCGGAGAGCGGGTCCTGCAATCGGCGGGCAATGGAAATGGCGCCGCGAACGGTAAGATCGAGATCCGGAAATTCCTGCCGCGCAATCTCCGAGGCGGAGTAGACGCTGGCCCCGGACTCGCTTACGGTCACGGAAAAAATGTTATCAAGCTGCCGCTCGCGCAGGAATTCGCGCACGAAGGCATCCGTCTCCCGGGAAGCCGTGCCGTTGCCGATGGCGATGGCCCGCACGTTGTGCCGCTGCAACAGCGTCTCCAGCGTCTTGGCGGCGGCCTCCGCCTCGCCGTGGGACCGATGCAGGTAGATGACGTCATGGGCAAGGAATTTACCCGTCTCGTCGATTACAGCAACCTTGCAACCCGTGCGCAGACCGGGGTCGATTCCCAAAACGGAGATGGGCCCCGCGGGCGGCGCCAGAAGCAGGTTATGCAGATTGTCGCGAAAGACCTGAATCGCTTCCCCATCGGAGCGCTGCTTCACATCCAACCGGATTTCAGCCTGAATGGAAGAGTCCAGCAGGCGCTTCCAGGAGTCTTCTATGGCAAGCTCAAGCTGCGGCGTCCAATCGCCTTGTCCTCGCAGAATGCGGGTCTTCAGCATGGAGACAGCATGCAAAGGCTCCAGCTCGATGAGGAAGTTGAGGACGCCTTCACTCTCGCCGCGGCGAATGGCCAGCATGCGGTGCGACGGAATTGCCTTCACCGGCTCACGGTACTCGTAATACATCTTGAACTTCTCTTGCTCGTCGACGGCGTCTGCCACCTTGCTGCTCGCCACCACGCCCTCTTCAAACATCATCTGGCGCAGCGCTTTGCGCAGATCGGCGTCCTCGCTGATCATCTCGGCCACAATGTGGCGGGCGCCTTCCAGCGCCTCTTCCACGCTGTTCACACCTTTTTCCGCATTCACAAAACTATGGGCGAATGTTTCCAGCGACTCGGCCGCGGGCTGCTGCGCCCACAAATACACGGCGAGCGGTTCCAACCCCTTTTCGCGCGCCATGGTTGCCTTGGTGCGGCGCTTCGGCCGGTAGGGTAAATACAAATCCTCCAACTCGCTTTTGTCGAAGGTCGCTTCAATCCGATTCCGGAGTTCATCGGTGAGCTTGCCCTGCTCGGCAATGGAAGCAAGAATCGTCTCCCGGCGCGCCACCAGATCGCGGAAATATCCCAGCTTTTCTTCGATGCCACGCACCTTAACCTCATCGAGATTTCCGGTGGCTTCCTTGCGATAGCGTGCGATAAATGGCACCGTGCCACCGTCATCCAGCAGTTCGATGACAGCCACCAGGCCGTGCATGGGAACATCGAGTGCCTGGGCGATGTGAAGCAGTAAGTCGGTGGAGAGAATTTTTTGGTCAATCATAATGGAAACAAGTATCCTGCACTAGTTCGTTTCTGCAAAGAGCACAACAATTATACCGTGACTTGTGAGAATATGGCGCAGGGCACGAGAATAAGAAGGCAGGATGGGAGTCCGATCTTAGAATCACCGCGCTGCCGATCCTGCCGCGGTAAAAAGTAACCAAGGAGATCCGAAATGAATCGACGCAAATTTATAGAGACCGCTGGAGTATTTGCGGGCACGGCTTGGCTCATGGAGAATGCCGGGAGGCTTTCCGCCGCCACCGCTTCGCCGCCGAGTCAATTTAAGCTGGCGGTTATCAGTGATGGCCTCTCCCCGGATTTCGAAACTGCGCTCAAGATCTTAAAGAGTTACAATATCTCGTGGGTAGAGATTCGCTCCGTCTGGGGCAAGTACAACACCGAAGCAAGTCCTGAGCAAATCCAGCGCCTCAAAGAACTGTTGGACCAGTACGATATTCGGTGCTCACAGGTAGACACGGCGCTTTTCAAATGCACCCTCCCGGGCACCAAGACTTTAGGCGCAGATAGGCCCATTTATCCTTACGCCGAGCAGATGGATTTGCTCAAGCGGGCGATGGAACGCGCCCATGCCTGGGGAACCGACAAGGTGCGAATCTTTACCTTCTGGCGCGTGGCCGAGCCCGATAAAATTTTCGGGCGCATCAGCGAGGAGGTGCAAAAAGCCGCGGAAATCGCAAGGGTTGGCGGCATCCGGCTGTTGATTGAGGATGAACCTGCTTGCAATGTCGGGTGCGGACGTGAACTGGCCAAGATGTTGCGAACGCTCCCGTCCAATGTCGGCGCCAACTGGGATATTGGCAATGGTCTTTCGCTCGGAGAAGTGCCCTATCCCGATGGATACAAGACCCTCGATCCGAAGCGAATTTGGAACCTGCACCTGAAAGGGGTGCAATGCGCGCCGAATTTCAAAGACTGCAAGGAAACCTTTGCCGATCTGGGACAGGTCGACTTGAAAGGCCAGTTGCAGGCGCTTCTGCGGGACGGGTACCAAGGAACCATGTCTCTGGAGTGTGAGTTCACAGCCCCCAACCTCAGTCACACTGAAACCACGGAGCGCTCGCTCGATGGGTTGCTAAAAGTGATGTCCGCGGCGGTTGCGTAGCACGGCTCTCCCAATTGGCGGGCTCAGGTTTCCGTCAAAGTCGCGGGTTGCGCATACCTCCATGGTTAGGAGGGCATCACCGGGGGGAGCGTCCTCACCCCCGCCTTGCGGAGCCGCCTCTCCCTAAGGGAAAGGGATTTATAGCCCTCTCCCAGGGGGGGAGGGTGCCCGATGGAGGGGGTCCTATTCGCAGCCCATCGGACATTGAAAAATCCCTGCCATCGTTCCGCCTACTGGCAATTCGAGCTTGCTCTTATTATACAATTCATACTCTTAGGGGATAAGGCTGCACCAGGGTTAAATTCAGATCGGATCATGTCCGTTGAACTTACCGCTGGAGACATCTTCCGTTCCCGCAGCGAGTCCAAGAATGTACAACTTTGGCACTGGCGATGCGTCTGCTACCGTGGTGGGTATCCTCACCCGGAGGGCTCAGCTCCAGCCTGAGCGGAAGGCTTACACCTTTCTCCCCGACGGCCTCAACGAAGGCCCCGGCCTAACTTACGGCGAACTCGACCATCAGGCCCGCGCCCTTGGCGCCAGGCTCGCGCCACACTCGGCGCCGGGAGACCGCGCCTTGTTGCTTTATCCCCAGGGCCTGGAATTCATCGTGGCATTTTTCGGGTGCCTTTATGCGGGGATCGTCGCCGTCCCTGCCTATCCGCCGCGTCCGAACCAGAGCGGGCTGAGGATTTTCGCCATCGCCGAAGATGCAAAACCGCGCCTTGCCTTGACCACTTCGGCCCTCCTGACCCGCTCGCAGGCCCAATTTGCGCAGGCCGGCCGCATAGCGCCGATGCACTGGATATCAACCGATGAGGGTGCGTCGTCCGACTTACCCGTGGAATGGCAGCCTCCGGAGGTCAACGGCGACTCGCTTGCATACTTGCAATACACTTCCGGGTCCACTGCCACGCCGAAGGGCGTCATGGTGACGCACTCGAGCCTCCTGCACAATCTCTTCGATCTCGACGAGGGCTGGGAGCATACGCCGGAGAGCGTTCTGGTGACCTGGCTACCAACGTTTCATGACATGGGCCTGGTCTATGGAATCCTGGAGCCGCTGTACCGCGGGTTTCATTGCTTCTTGATGCCGCCACTGACTTTCCTACAGCATCCGGCGCGCTGGCTCCGTGCGATTTCTGACCGGAGGGCGACCCACAGCGTGGGACCCAACTTCGCTTACGACCTTTGCGTCCGCAAGGTCAAGCCGGAAGAGCGCATTGGGCTGGACCTCGGAAGTTGGGTGGCAGCCGTCAACGGCGCCGAACCGGTGCGCAGGGAAACGCTGGAACGATTTCGCGATATGTTCGCACCCTGCGGTTTCCGCTGGATGGCCTTTTGCCCGGGTTTTGGTCTTGCGGAAGCGACCCTGAAAGTCACTGCTACGCGCTCCGCTGACGCCCCGGTCTTCTGCTCCGTGGAAGCCGATTCCTTGGAAAAACACCGCATCAAAGAGTGCCCTCCCAGCCCGGTGGGCGCACTTTCGTCGGCTGCGGTCGGGCCGAGGGTGAGACCGGAGTGGCGATCGTTAACCCCGAAACGCTCACCCTGTGCGCTCCTGACGAGGTCGGCGAGATTTGGGTTTCAGGTCCCAGCCTCACACGCGGCTACTGGGCACGTCCCGAGGAAACCTCCGCGACCTTCGGGACGCGATTGAGCGGCACCGGCGATGGGCCATTTCTCCGCACCGGAGACTTAGGGTTTCTCAAAAACGGGGTGCTCTATGTGACCGGCCGTCTTAAAGACCTGATCATCATCCGCGGCCAGAACCACTACCCCCAGGACATTGAACTGACGGTGGCACAGTGTCATCCGGCTCTGCGCGCGGGCTGCGGCATCGCCTTCTCTGTGGACGCCGGCGGGGAAGAGCGATTGGTCATCGTGCAGGAGGCGGCCTTGGGCCGCGAAAACCCGGAAGCAAATGAATTAGTGAAAACCATCCGCCAAGCGGTGGCAGAAGGGCACGAACTCCAGGCTTATTCTGTGGTACTACTTAAACTTGGCGGGATTCCCAAGACGTCGAGTGGCAAAGTCCAACGTCAGGCCTGCCGCAGCGCCTATCTGGCGGGAACACTCGAGGTTTGAGGAAAGCGCAAATCTGTAAATTCCACCGGGAGCCCGCTCGCTGCTTTCGGCCATTCAACAGAGTGAGTTCAATATCGAACAAATTATGGAGGGAGTAGGGAAGATCCCGTGGACTTTATAATTTGAGTCAACAAGCTTCCGATAAATCAACGGAGGAAGTGCGCGCCTGGATTCTTTCGCAGGTGGCGGCGGAGTTGGGCCTCGATGCCGGTGAAATCGACGTTCATGAACGGCTCACCCGGTACGGCATGGATTCCATGACCGCCGTTGTGCTCACGGGAGACCTGGAACACTGGCTGGGGCGCACGATCCCACCCGACCTGCTGGGTCAGTTCGTGACCATAGAATCCCTCGCGCAGCATTTGACGGCGGAGGGCCGGCAGCAAGACTCCGCGGCTCTCGAGTTGCCACCCGTCGACGAACCTGAGCTTGAGCCGGTGGCTTGGAAGGCCCTTGCACCGTCGTTTTTCCCGCGGCTGGTGCAGAGACTGACCGTCTGGCTGGTGAGATTGCTCATCCGGATCGAGGTGGAAGGCTTGGACAAAGTCCCCCCTTCGGGTCCCTTCCTTCTGGCATGCAATCACCTGCACATCCTTGACACTCCGGTGGTGTTCAGCGTTATGTCCCGGACGACAGTATTCTTTGTGTCGGACCACATGCTCAAGTTTCCGCTCGTGAGATGGTACCTGCGCCAATTGGGTCAGAGCATTTATGTGGCGCGGGGCAAAGCCGACCGGCATGCTCTGGGGTGCGCTTTGGCCGCACTGCGCGCGGGGGAAACGCTTGTCCTTGCGCCGGAAGGACGCATTAGCCGCACGGGGGGACTGCTGCAAGGGCAGACCGGGGCGGCATATTTAGCCTCGCGCGCGGGGGTCCCGATTGTTCCCCTGGTGATCTTTGGCCAGGAAGATCTCGGGTGGCACTTGCGACGGTTGCGCCGCGCTCGGGTAAAGGTTCGCGTGGGAGCGCAGTTTAGTTTTCCGGCTGGCCGGGCGGGCACGCGACAACTCGAGGAGTACACCGGGAAAATTATGCTGGCCCTCGCCCGGATGTTACCCCAACGGTATCGAGGGTTCTACGCCGTGGCCGAGGAAGGGGATGCGGCTGGTGTTTCCGTAACCGCCCCGGCTGCCAAGCCCGACCTCCGGGGGTTTACCGAAAGCGGAGGCTGATTCATTTCCAGCAATCCCGCATTCATATCTTTCTCCCCCTGGTCAATTAGCCTTCTCGCCTTGGCACGGGAAAACCACAGGGTGCCGGTCAGAATACTTCCCAACGACTGGGAAGGGATAACCGTCACAATGCGGGGGAAACTCGCGATAGCCGCGCTAGGCGCTTGGTTCGTGCCCGCCTGTTGGCCAAGCGCATTGGAGGCATGCGGCGCGGAGTGCACTTGCGAAGGATCGTGCGCTTTATACGCTTCCCATCGGGCGCGCGACCATTCCAGAAGGCTATCCTGATCGCCCGCCGGGCGCGCTGAAACTTTACCCCACACCGTCGCGCCCACGGCGGCAATCAGCCTCTTCCATCGGCTGGGCCGGCGTGCCGTCCTATCGACCTTGATCACAAAAATCAGGTCAACCTGTGATGCCGGGTCAAAGAGCAGGGGAGCCACCGGGATGTTATCCGTCCAGCCGCCATCCACCACGTGCCTGCCAAAGTGCCCTGACGACGGGAAGACTCCCGGGAAGCCGGCGCTTTGCACGAGCACATCCACTACTTTTTCACGATGGAGTTTGTCCAGGCGCACGTACTGAGGGAACCAACCCGCGCGCGGCTGGTAACGAGATAAAGTGGCATAGACGGGGACATTCGATTGCCCGACGGCGATTACATCCTCTTCACTCAGCAGTGAGCCAAGTCGGGTGGCCAGCGGCTCGCTGGTGGTGAAAACCCAGCCCAGGAAAACCCGCCGCGACCAGTCGTCGAGAAACAGCAGCACGCCAAGCAGTGCAAGCGTGATCCACGCCCAGGCGGGCAACTCTTCCGCGTCGCTCATCCTCCCGACCAGGGCCCGGTGAAGCGGCAGGAGCAGGGATCCCGGAATCCCGAGCACTTTCGCCAAACAGAATTCCGAAAACATGGCGGCAATGAGCCAGAGGGGAAGAAGCAAAATCTTGTGGGGCTTGAATCCGATAATGTCCCGGCAACGCAGGTTCGTCCAGGCTTCTTCGGCAGCATCCAGTTTGCCGGCGGCCAGCAATGTGGCGTTCATTGCGCCCACCGAGGTCCCGGAAATGGCGCTGAAACTGGTATAACCAGCCTTCCGCAGCGCCTTGAGGCAACCAACCTGATAGGCGCCCTTCGCCCCGCCGCCCGTCAGGACCAAACCGACCTTCAGGGATGACCGGGTGGACACGGCCATGGATATCAAAGGCTCTCTAATTGTGCCTTTTAGTCCAGGGGGGGGCTTAAAGTGCATTTCTTACTTTGCCAACTCGTGCGGGTTTTGTCAAGCTCGGTGTTGGGTTGGGTCCAGCCCGGATAGAAATGTCCCCATGCTTACCCGGTTAGAAGTGTCCCCTTTTTGAGTATTGGTTTTCTTGATTTTGTTCTCTCATGGTTTTTGCTTTTTGTTCTGGATTTAGTTGATGTCGTCGTTGCATCCGTCGGGGGCCGCGGCCCACGACGACGGCGGCGCGGCGGGGGTGGGCAACCCGGGCCCGGCGAGTTGCCGTGCGGAGTATCCTTTCCGCCAGGGATGGTCGGGCCCCGGTTTCCGCTTCCGGTTGCAGGCCGCTGGGGGAACTGCTTTGGCCGGGGTTTTCTTGACCCGCTTCTCGGGCACGGGGCGTGCGGCAATCTCTTTCCACTGCAGCTTCTGCCCCCGGTAGCGAATCTCCAGGTTGCCATCTTCCTCTTCGCACACCTGCACCTTGCCCTTCGCGGGCGCGTGATGCTTGGCCTGGCGCGTTCCACTTGTCGGAATTCGGGTTAAACTGACCGTTCCCAATTCGACCCCCTCACCCGCCCCACGGAAAGCCGGCACCCGCCGCGCGCACCTCGGCTAATTCTCCAGCCAACCTCTCAACTCCTTTCGCCCTCCAACCAGGAGGTAGGACCAAAGGGTACAAACTCCAGGAATTCTAAACCTTTGGGCGGCGTGCCCTTCTACCTCTGGATGGGCGCCTGCGCAAGGAAGGACGGCTCAGTGTTGGGTACGGCAACCAAGCGCAAGGTTCTGGGGATGGGCCGGCGTTTTCGCGAGGCGCGCATGTTTGCGAAGGCCATGCGCTCGCCGCGCCATCCTATCCAGGCGCACATTGTTCCGGTCCGGCGCTGCAATCTCTCCTGCACCTATTGCAACGAGTTTGACGACCACTCCGCACCGGTCCCCACGCCGGAAATGCTCGACCGAATCGAACACCTGGCGCGTTTGGGGACCACCATCATCACCATCAGCGGAGGCGAGCCGCTCCTGCACCCCGGCCTGGATGAGATCATCCGCGCCATTCGCGGCCACGGCATCATCGCCACCCTCATCACCAACGGTTACCTGCTGACCGCCGCCCGCATTCAGCGGCTCAACCGGGCGGGGCTGGAGCACGTGGAGATGAGCATTGATAATGTGATGCCCGATGAGGTGTCGAAAAAGAGCCTGAAGGTCCTGGATCAGAAGCTCGTGCTGCTCAGGGAATATGCCGAGTTCGATGTGAACATCAACACCGTGCTGGGCACCGGCGTCTGCAACCCTGCGGATGCTCTGACCATTGCGCGGCGTGCCCGTGATCTGGAGTTTTCGAGCACGGTGGGAATTGTTCATGACCATGCCGGACAGCTTCGACCTCTCGACTCCGGGCAGCAGCAGGTTTACAACGAACTTACCAAGATGGAAAAGCGCTTGTATTCCCGCTACAACCAGTTTCAACAAAACCTGGTGCGCGGCCTCCCCAATGACTGGCATTGTCACGCCGGGAGCCGCTACCTCTACATCTGTGAGGACGGGCTGGTCCATTATTGTTCCCAACAGCGCGGCCGGCCGGGAATCCCGCTGGCCGATTACACTCTTGAACACCTGGAGCGCGAGTACCATACCGTCAAACCGTGTGCTCCATTCTGCACCGTCTCCTGCGTGCATCAAACCGCCATGGCGGATTATGTGCGGGAGAATCCCTTCGAAGCGCTGCCGCGCTTTCTGCCCGCCACGCACGGCATCAACAAAGCCCTTGCCTGGCTCTTCCTGAAGCCGGCGACCCGGCGGATATTCAGCAAAGCGGCGCTGTGGATTTTGAAGGTCCAATAAGTATCCCCCTAAAAAAGCTGAGCCCTTTAATCGCCTGATGGGCTTAATTGTGACTGGCGATTTTCGAGGTCGGCAAATTAATTCATCCTTTCACCAGGGACCGCCGATAGCCGATTCGGGGTAGTGTGTCACGCTGGGGTTTGGCCGCCGGCCCCGCCCGCCATTTTGCGCCCTGCTGCAAGGCCCGCCTCGCTTTCATCCTGAGGACTGACAGCCGTAGGGCTGCCCATTATCGGCAGAAACATGACTGGAAGAACCCATCACCCAACCTGTCATTCTGAGCAGCAGCGAAGGACCCCGGTAGTTTGCGGAAGTCGATGAACAGAGTGAATTACGGGGGATCTTCGTCCGAAGAACGGGCTCTGCAGAAACTCGACGCGTAAGTCCTTGGAATTCAGCAGGCGTAGCGCCTGTTCTTTAGGTCCGCGGCACGTCCCCGATGGACACCGAAAAGCCGCGGACCTAAAAAACAGGTCCGCGCTACCCTTTCTCGGCCCGAGTTTCCGCCTATCATGGGCAACCGCAAGGCTGTCAATGCTCAGAATGACAGCGAACGGGCTCAGGGTGACAGCATTGTAGGGTTTTTCCGCGGCCTGTTTAGTCCCGCCCTTCCGGCAGCGTCCAACCGGGGTAAGAAGTCCGGACTAAGGCATGAAGGGAACGACCTTACCATGCGAAATTCATGATTTCCGCCCAGCCGCTTTCTCCTTTCCCTTCAATAACTTCTCAGGGTTTTAGGGATAAGTGGTTGTTTTTCTTAAAGTTCTCAGGGTGGGGACGAATTTGCTCCAAGTCAATTCTGTATCTCGTTTATTTTCAGCACATTCTCAGGTAATACCTTCATTTTACCATCCTTTTTTCTCTTTTTGTGCTAGCCTACACTATAATTTACTAACCTCCCTATTTTCAATGACTTGATTTTTAGGTCCTCCCATCGCAACCCACGCATTTTTTCGCTAAGCTGCTGTTTTTTCATAAACTTCTCGGGTTGTGTGGGTATTTCCCAGACGCCTTGCTTGCGGGCCGGGTGCTTGATCATCCTGCGGGGCAGGCCAGGCTTGGCGGGAATCGCCAGGGTTTCGAGCGGGGGCCTATTCCCAACGACTTTCGCCCTGCCGGACGGTTTCGGGTTCGCGAAGGAGGGAGACTTGCGCGCCAACATGACAGCACCCCGCTGCAACACATCATTAGTGTATCACCCTACGCTATTGTTGTCAAGACCAACAGACCATTACAGGAGGCTACAAATACTCGCTGAGGGGAAGGTCGAAAGCCGGCTGTTCGCTTTCGGCTGTGAGCTGAAACGGGGCGCAGCCAAATTCAAACCAGAACCAGATGGGGATGGTAGATGGCGCCGGAAACATGCCGCGCGACGGCAATCAAGCGGCGTTCCGAGCCGAGGATTTTGAGTAGGTTCACGGCAGGCGCATGCCCCGGAGCCTCTCCCCTGCCCGGCCGGAGGGCCTGGGCGAGTTCAAACGTTTGGCCGTGCCGCACCGATGCCTCCTCGCGCCCCCGCACCAGCAATTCCGGGCAGTCAGGAAGAAGCGCCTCCAGCCGGACGATGCAGGAATCCAAGTTGCCCTGTTGCACGGCCTCTTGCAGGCGTTCCAGCGTGACCGCGCGCGGCAAAGCGAACTCCGCCACCGAGGTTCGCCGCAGGCCGGCCAGGTGCGCACCGCAGCCCAGCTTCTGCCCAAGGTCGTGGGCCAGGGAGCGGACGTAGGTCCCGCCGGAGCATTCCACCGCGAACCGCACCTGCTCGCCTTCGAGGCCCAGCAATTCCAGTGCATAAATCTCCACTTCCACCGGCGTCAAGTTTACGGGCTTGTGCTGCCGCGCCAGTTCGTAAGCGCGCACTCCCCCCACCCGCTTGGCGGAATAAGGCGGAGGGGTTTGCAGCAAGCGCCCGGTGAATTGGGGTAAATGCCCTTCCAATACCGATGCTTCCAGAGCCACGGGAACCGCTTCCGTGGTGGGTTCCCCCGTGGCGTCGTAAGTATCGGTGGCGAATCCGAAACGGATCGCGCCCTCGTAAGCTTTGCGGGATTTAAGGTAGAATTGCGCGAAGCGCGTCGCTTTGCCCACGGAGACCGGCAGCACCCCGGTGGCAAAAGGGTCGAGCGTCCCGAAGTGGCCTACCTGGCGCTGGTGCAGAATCTTGCGGACGCGCGCCACAACGTCATGGGAGGTGATGCCCGCAGGCTTGTCGATGATCAGGACGCCGGAGATCTCGGGTTGGGGGGCGGCAATGGCTGTCATCTTAAAAGGCCAAAGAGAAAAGGATGGGTTATGAAGACGGAAGGCGGAAGGATGAAGTTTGAAGGCTGGTCGAAGGTGGGTTCGATTGCCATTTGTACCTTCATTATATCATTCCAAGGCTGTCCAAATTAGCGAACGTCCTGAGTGGTTCACGCGGCTCTGCCGCTCCGCGGTGCGGAAAGGCTCCGCCTTTCCGGGCCAAGTCCCATGATTGTTTCTCATCCGCGCCGCCTGGAAGGCATAGCCTTCCAGGCGGCGCGGATGAGGTTGGTGATGTTCTCGCACGACGGAAAGGCCCAGCCTTTCCGCACAGCAAGCGGCGAAGCCGCAGGCCATGCCTCACTGAACGCTGCGTATTTAGACAAGCTTGATATCATTCATCATTCAGCCTTCAGCTTTCATCCTTCACTCTTTCGCCTTCATCCTTTACACCTTGGTGGATCTTTTGCAGGAGCATTTCGATCTTCTCACCCGCTTCGGCCCCGTGGTCCTGGATAAAGTCCATCTCCGGAACCCGCCGCAGCTCCAACCGGTGGCTGATTTCGTGGCGAAGGAATCCCGCCGCCGAGGACAACCCTTCGATGGTGCTCTGCTGCTCCTCCGGGCTCCCCAACACGGAGACAAAGACCCGGGCGTGATGCAGGTCGGCGGTCATCTCCACGCGCGTCACGGTGGCGAACCCGATTCGCGGGTCCTGCACCTGGCGCGTGAGCAATTCCCCCAACTCCACGCGAATCTGATGTCCTAACCGCTCCGCCCGGCGTCCGGTTATGCTCATAGGAAACACCCTGGCAAGTGACGAGTGACAAGTGGCGAGCTAGTGTGGTGTCCCACGTAAGAATTGACAATAGGCGAGACCCCCTCACCCGGCCCGCCCCGGCTGGCGATTACGCCGGATGCGCGCCACCCTCTCCCCCAAAGGGGCGAGGGCAATA